>CANPVW010000035.1 GCA_947581745.1 Candidatus Benthicola azotiphorus | reverse complement strand
CCGCCTCAACGGAGAACACGCCCTGGTACGCCATGTTGTGGATCGTCAGGACGGTGGCCACTGCAGGGTGTGCGGGGGCATCGCTCCTGCCCCGGGCCACGTAGATGGGGGCCAGGGCGCTCTGCCAGTCGTGGGCGTGGATCACGTGCGGATGCCAGTTCAGCACGCGTGTCGCGTCCAGGGCGGCGCGAACCAGGATGGCGAACCGGAGGGCGTTGTCCGGGTAATCTCCGTCGGCTGTCCCGTACAGACCGTCGCGGTGGAACAGCTCCGGCGCGTCCACCCACCAGACCTCGATCCCGCCGGGATACCTGGTCGGCAGGACACGTGCGGACTGACCCGCTCCCGCCGATACGGCGACCGCGGGGCCGCCCGGCTCGGGGCCCGGCGCGTGCAGGTCCCGATACAACGGAAGGGCGAGCGCAACGTCGTGACCGAAAGCCGCGAGATGCGAACACAGCGCACCCACCACGTCGGCGAGTCCGCCTGTCTTGGCCCAGGGAACGGCCTCGCTCGCGATGTGCAGAATCCTCATGCCGCCGTCTCTCGTATCGGTCGCAGGAATACCTCGCCATAATACCTGTCGTCGATCAGTCCCGCGACGGACGTGAGTGTGGATCCGAGGGTCGAGGGAAGCGCATGGCTGAGAAGCGGAGAAGGGCGAAGGTCGAGTCGGCCACGAAGTCGAGAGCCCGTTTCATCGCAGGCTTCACGGCGTTCTTCGTCGCCCTGTGGTTCCTGTGGAACACCTGGCTCGTACTGCCGTTGAAGCTGTTCGTCGTCCTGCTGCACGAGATCAGCCACGGACTCGCGGCGGTGGCAACCGGCGGCGCGATCGACAGGATCGTCATCACCCCCGACCTGGGCGGCGCCTGTTACTGCGGTGGGGGTGACGCGTTTCTCACCCTCTCGGCCGGGTACCTCGGGAGCCTTCTCTGGGGATCGGTTCTGGTTCTCCTCGCCGCCAGGCTCGAGCGACGATCTCCGTGGATCACGGGCGCGATCGGTGTGTTCATTGGCCTCGTGGCTGTCCTGTACGTCCGAAACCCGTTCGGGCTCCTGTTCGGGCTCTCCTTCGGGGCGGCGCTCGTGGCGGCGGCGCGTTACCTGTCACCGGCCGTCAACCGCAGGCTGCTGTGGACCCTCGGTCTCACGAGCTGTCTGTACGCGGTCCTGGACATCAAGAGTGACGTGCTGGACCGTCCGGAGCTTCGGTCCGATGCGCGCATGCTGGCAGAAATGACCGGCGTGCCCACCCTCGTGTGGGGGGGGCTGTGGATCCTCGCGGCCCTGTTCGTGTGCTGGCTGTTGTTCAGGAGGATCTTCAGACAGGCTTGACCCGCGTCATGGAGTGCGGCCGCGTCGTCTCGGCTCCACCGCCCGTCCCGCCGGGTCCTCTCACCTGATCGCGCCCGGCGAGCTTCGCCTCGTACAGCCGGTTGTCCGCGCGCTCGAGAAGGCGCGTGATTTCCTCTCCGTGCTCGGGCCACGAGGCCACTCCGATGCTGATCGTCACGTTGGCCGACCCCCGGTGGCCGGCGACGCGGATCGGGGTTTCCGCGATCGCCTTACGGAGGTGCTCCGCCATCGCCACCGCGTTCACCGAGTTCGTTTCGGGAAGGGCTACGACGAACTCCTCCCCGCCCATCCGCGCCGCGAAGTCGCCGGCCCGGATGCGGCTCCGGAGCACGCGGCCCACCGACTGCAGCGCAGCATCGCCCGCGGCGTGTCCGTACGTGTCGTTGAACTGCTTGAAATAGTCGATGTCGATCGCCGCGATCGAGATCGGTCGTCCGTAGCGACGCGACCGGGCCACCTCTCCCTGCCATCGTTCCTCGAACGTGCGCCGGTTCATCATTCCGGTCAGGGAGTCGGCCGCCGACAGGATGTGCGGCTTCTGCATTCGCAGGTTCACGAGCGTCCCGAGCCAGCCCATGGCGCCGAGGATGACGATGCGCCCGCCCTGCGACCCGATGTCGAACGTGCCATAGGTGAACGGCGCGTACTGCGGCGCGTTCATGTCCCAGACGCTCTGGGCGATCAGAACGATGGCGGCGTACTGGACGACGGCGGCCAGCCCCGCGATCGCGCAGGCCCGATGGTCGAGCCGGATGGTGGTCGCCGACAGCGCGAGGAAGTACAGCGGGAACACCATCTGGCTGTTGAGCGCGGCGTGCGGGTTGCCGGCGATCAGGAACGCGGACAGCGCCGCGCTGACCATGGTCACGTCGAACAGGGTCGTAGTGAGCCCCATCCACCACCGGTAGTGGGCCCGCCGGATCATGAGGAAGATCAGGAGGCTGAGCGGAACCGCGAGGAGTCCGCCTGCCAGGTGAATGCGGGACTGTGCAGATTCCGGCGTCCGCAGGTAGGCCAGCCCGGCGAGGGCGAGCAGCGAGCCGGTCAGGATGATGCGCGCCCGGGCGATGATGAGCTCGCCATCTCCCCCGGTCTGGAGGAGTGATTCTTCCGGCGCCTGCGCGAACAGACGCCGGAGCGCGCCAACGGGATTCACGTGTGGTGCTCGCCTTCCTCGCTCGTGATTCGGCTTTTCGGGGCGTTTGACGGGCAATCACCGTGCCGAATCCGGGCCGTCCGGCCCACTCAGGGGTCGGTCGAGCCGCCGAAGAAGGCTCCCGCGGGCCCCGGAAACACCACGGGGCTCTCAAATCCGCTGTTTGACACGCTCGCGACGCCGAAGAACCAGTTGTCGATGATCACGTCTTGCAGCGTCGCCTCGACCGTATCTCCCACGTAGACCGTATGATTCCATTCAGGTGACGTTGTGAGACGCCAGTAGATGCGGTATCCCGCAAGATCTGGCGCCACGTCCCGATCCACCGGTTCCCACGCCAGGGTCGTGCTGGGAGAGACCGCCCCGCGGATCCGCACCCCGGAGGGCGCCGGCGGCGCCCAGGCGATCGAGGCCAGGGTGATGACGTTCAGCGCCGTGAGCTTCGCGGCGTACTCGAAGTCCACCCCGGCGATCACATCTCCGTACTCGACGCCGGCATCGGTTCGCAGGTCCTGGTGCTGCCGACGGTAGTTCTCGTTGGTCTCCATGATGCGCACGGCGGCGAAACCCGCTTCGTTGAACGGGCGGTGGTGACCGCCGCGTCCGAACCGGTCCAACCGGTAGATGAGCATCACGTCGAGGTTCGGGACGTAGCGCTCCGCCAGGATTTTCACGTAGCGCGCCAGGTTGCGGGAAGGGGAATCGACCTCGCCTCCCGTGAACCGTCGGATCCGTGCTTCGCGCTCGGTCTCCACCGCGCGCGTCCCCTCCGAGAACACGCGGGCGGAAGTGTTGTCCACGATCCCGGTGATGCCCTCGACGTTGCCGATCATGTCGTTGTTCAGCACGCCCGCTACTCTCCATCCCTCGCTCGCCGCCAGGGCCGCCAGGTTCCTGCCTCCGTACAGACCCTGCTCCTCACCGGAAAGCGCGGCGTAGACGATGGTTCCCGAGAACCGTCTCGAGCTCAGCACGCGGGCCGCTTCCAGCACGCCTGCCACTCCCGAAGCATTGTCGTTGGCGCCCGGCGAATCCGAAGTGGCGTCCATGGGGTCGGATACACGCGAGTCGATGTCCCCGGACATGATGACGTAACGGCCCGGATCGTTCATCCCGCGCTGAATCGCGATGACGTTCACGATCTCGACCGGCTCGGGGATTCGATCCCCGTCGGGCTCCAGGACCCGCTGATACGAGACCTCGAGGCAACCGCCGCACTCCTCCGAGATCCGATCGAACTCCGCCTTGATCCAGCGCCGGGCGGCTCCGATTCCCCGTGATTCGGACACAGTGTCCGACAGTGTATGCCGCGTGCCGAACGAGACGAGGCGACGGATGTCCGCCTCGATCCGCCTGGACGACACGGCAGAGACCAGATCGCGCAGGACCGGCTGTTCCTGGGGCGGAACGAGGTCGGCGGCATGCGAGCCCGAGCGGCCAGCCTCCTGGCCGCTCAGCCGACCGGTGCCGACGAGCAGGACCGCGAGGGCGAGGACCGTCGCGAGGCGCGCCCTACACATGCGGATCATGTTCGTATCTCCGTTGAGCTCTCGACGTCCACCGGGCGGACGTAGCTGTCGAACGCCCGCTCCACCCGCTCCAGAACGTCCGCCACCTCTATGCGTGACATTCGCCCTTCCCTGGCCGCCGTCCGTGCCGGATCCCCAGCCTCTCCCGGATCGTGATACGCATCCACGACCAGATCGCGGAAGCGCCGGTACGGGCCGACCCTCTCCGGATTCGTGTGGCCGTACAGGCCGACCACCGGGACGTTCATCGCGTGGGCCAGGTGAAGCGGGCCCGAATCCGGGCTCACGACGAGATCGCACCCTTCCACCGTCCACATCATCCGCCTCACGTCGTCACCGAGAGTGGAGATCGGACGGCTTCCAGTGCGGTCGAGGATGAGGCGGGCGGCAGCCGCCTCACGCGGTGCGGGGCCCCCGACGAGCAGGATCGTGGCTCCGTAGCGATCCGCGATCGCGTCGGAGAGCTCGACGTAGCGTTCCGCCGGCCAGTCCTTCCGGATCACGTTCGAGCCGAGCACCAGTCCGACGACCGGACCCGTCGGCAGGTGACGAAAGAACTCGGCCTGGGCCGCACGCTCCGGCTCGCTGAACGTGATTCGCCACTCCAGTGGCTCCGGCCGCGGGATTCCGAGAGGCTCCAGGAAACGCAGCAGAACGTCCTGCGTGTGCGCCCACGGGCCGGGCTCGATGTGGCGGTTGCTGAACCGCCACACGCCTTCCCGCACCTTTTCGCGGTCCAGACCGATCCGCAGCGGCGCGCCGGAGAACAGGGTCGGAAAGACGCCCTTGAGGTGTCGTTGCATGTTGAACGTGAGATCGAAGCGCCGGCCCTGGAAATCGTCTCGAAGACGCTGGACTCCAGGGAGACCGAGGCTCCGGTGAAACTCGATCACCCGGTCCACGCTTGGATGCTCCCGTAGGACCCGCGCGGGAGCGGGTTCCGCCACCCAGGTGATCCTCCGCGCCGGATCATCGTCCTTGAGCGCGTTGACGACCGGGAGTCCGTGCACGACATCGCCGATTCCGGTCAGCAGGACGATGCAGATCTCGGTGACGCGATCGTCGAGGGTCATACGGCAAGGTACGCCGCCCGGACCCTGCCGTCAGGGCCGGCGGGAGGTTTGCCTGCCGGGCGAAACGGAGAGAGGTTGTCGGCTCCGTCGCCCCAACAGGAGAGCGTGACATGGCGGTTGTCATTCGTGAGGCCGACGCCGACGACGTCGGGCGCATCGTGCTGTTCAACCAGGCGATGGCCCGGGAAACGGAGGGCCGGGAGCTGGACCGCAGGACGCTGAGCAAGGGAGTCGAGGCGTTGATCCGGGATCCGGCCCGCGGACGCTATTTCGTGGCCGTGAAAGGCGAGGAGGTGGTGGGCCAGGTGATGATCACCACGGAGTGGAGTGACTGGCGCAACGGGCAGGTCTGGTGGCTGCAGAGCGTCTACGTGTCGCGACGGCACCGACGAGAGGGGATCTACCGCGGACTCCACGAGCACGTGCGTGAAGCGGCTCTCGCGGAGAAGGTGATCGGGATCCGACTGTACGTGGATCGGGACAACCTGCCGGCCCAGGAGACGTACCGCTCGCTCGGAATGGCCGAATCGCAGTATCTGATGTACGAGGAGATGTGGGCGTGACCGGCCCTGTCAATCTCGCTGCTTGCGACGCGACTGCCGGCGACGCCTGCGTTCCGCGGCCTGCGCCTTGCGCCGCTTCGCCTCGCTCGGCTTCTCGTAGTGGCGGTGCTTCCGGAAGTCCTTGAGGATTCCATCCCTCTGGACCTTGCGGCGAAACCGGCGCAGCGCCTTCCCCACGTCCTCCCCGTCGCGAATCTGAACCTCGGCCAAGGCACTCCGCCTTTCTCGTCCGTCAATGTCGACGAAGGAGGCCGGTGTGGTGGCATCCCCCGCACGGATTCATTCGGCATCCCGCCGATCAGCGGTACGCGATTCCGATGTTGAAGCCCCAGTACTTCTGGTCCCCCGAGCCATCGGAGCTGAAAGCCCAGTTGTAGCGCGCCATGACCAGCATGGCCACTTCGGGTCCGCCGAGCGGAACGACGATGCCCGCGTCCGGCGCCCAGCCGAAGTGCCAGTTGTCCTCCACGACCGCGCTGACGCCGATGTCCACGCGCCGCTCGATATAGTAGGTACCGGCGTTGATCCCGATGAACGGCCGAATGCCGCCCCTGCCGCCGAAGTAATACGATGCGTTCGCCATCAAGGGCACCGAATTCAGATACCGGAGCTGGGTACCCGTGACGTCCGTGCGCGACAGACTGATCGTGTTCCGGTCGGTGCCGAACTCGCTCTTCTCGTTGAGGACGTTCCAGCTCGCGTTGAAACCGAACGAGTACTTCGCGCCAGGCTCCGGCAGGTAGCGCGCCTCGATCCCGATCCCCCTGAAGCTGAAGTCCTCGATGAAGTCGAAGTCCATGTTCGAATTGCCCGGCAGACTGGAGGTTGCCGACATTTCGTACATGATCCCCCACCACCAGTCCTGTGCCTTCGCCTCTCCGCTCCATATCAGGATGAGCGCCAGCGAGACGAACATCCCTCTGATCATCTTCATCGCATGGCTCCGGTTCGCGCTCTCAATCGGCGCCGCCGCCGAGGTACGGCGACTGGTCGAACGCCTGGTCGATCGCACGATCGATCCGGGCCGTGTCAAAGCCCGTCCTGCCCATCACGCCGCTCATCGTGGCCGCCCACTGCACGTGGAAGATCTGCTGCTCGACGTCCGTGTCGATCGGGTCGATCATGTCGATCTCCAGGGTCCCCTGGTCCCATCGGGTCACCGAAACGGAGCCGCCGTAACCCGGACCCCACCCGGGACCCCAGCCCGGGGGCCAGTAGCCGCCCCAGCCCCACCAGCCCCACCACGGATAGTAGGTGTACGCCGTGCGCTCGGTCGCGAAGACCGAGACGAGCACGAACAGGTCCGGCAGGTTCGCACCGTCCACCTGGTCGATCGGCACCCGCTGGAAGCCGTAGGCCTGCATGCGAGCCGCGACCTGCGACAGGATCTGCGCGTCGTAGCTGTGATCGACGTCGAGCGCGTCCTCGCACTCCGGGTCGGCGGCGTCCTCGCAGATGTCGATCACGGTATCCGGCATGGCGTAGGTGCTGTACGGCGAGAAATCTTCCGTGCGGCGCGTGGTGAGGACGACGTCCGTCTCGTCCGCGCTGGTGATCTCGTCCGGATAGCAGGCCCCGCAAGCCAGGACGAACGCCACCGTCACGGGTCCCGGGAGGAGACCGATCCGTGTGCGGAGCCCGGCGAACCGCTTGTCCATCTGGCGTCCTCCTGAGAGTGCGGCGCCCACGCGCCGGCGCAGACTCTTCGAGCCAAAAGGCGTGAGAATCGACGAAGTTACGGTTTTCACCGGCCGGGAACAACGATCGCGGGACGGGTGCCGGGGCCGTGCCACGGTGGGGCCGGCTCCGTGTGGCGTCGTCGCAACGAACCCGCCAAGGGGAATCTGCTTCCGACGCGTCGCCCTGTCCGGAGCCCGAGGTATCCTACGGTCGAACGCCGCGGTCGCGAAGGCGTGGATGCGGCAAACTAACAATTTGTTGTTACTGTACTTAGCGGATTATCCACACTACAGCTCCGGCGGTTCGGACCCGCCTGTCCAGGAGGGCGGGGCGCCACACACTGTCCTCCCGGCCCGCCGGCACGGGCGCCGAACGGAAATTGCGCTCCCAGGAGAAGTGAACACGAGGCGAGCTGCCCCGGAGAAACCGGGGGGACGCCTTCCTGGCCCGAGGAACGAAGAGGTGAGCAGATGACCCTGGCCGTACTTCTGCTTCTGCTGGTCACGGACGCGCTGATCCTGGTGCACGAGCTGGGACACCTCGTCGCCGCCAAATGGGCCGGCATGCCGGTCACTTCGTTCTCCGTCGGCTTCGGGCCGCCGCTTCTCCGGTTCCGAATCGGCGAGACTCACTATCAGCTGGCGCTCATTCCGCTCGGTGGTTTCGTGCGGATCATGGGAATGCAGGGGACCGAGGAAGATCGCCGGGAGTGGCCGAACGGATTCGCGTTCCACCGGGTGCACCGCAGGATGATCGTGGTGATCGCCGGCGTCGCGGCGAACGCGGCGCTCGCTCTCGCCATCTACACTTTCCTCGGATCCACGGGGGGGGCGTCCACGCCCACTCCGGCGAGGGTGAGCGCCGTGTTCGAGGAAGACCTTCCGGCGGGAGCTGAAGGATGGTCTTCCATGCCTTCCGACGTGGACGTCGTCAGGGTCGGGGAACGCGACGTCGGGGACTGGGCCGATTTCGCGATGGCTCTTCTGGCGGTCGAGGCGGGACGCCAGCCGCTCGAGTTCGCCGACGGTGGAAGCCTCACGGTGATCATTCCCGGGGCGGAGCCCGAGCGGCTTCAGCTCCTCGCTTCCCTGCTGCCGCCCCTGCCGCCGGTGCTGGGAACGGTACAGCCCGGCTCTCCGGCCGACCGCGCGGGCCTGAAGACCGGCGACCGCATCGTCGCGGTGGAAGGCCGGCCGACGCCCACGTTCTACGAGTGGCTCGGGGCCATGCCCATGGCACCCACCGCTCCCGTCTCGCTGCGAGTCCTGCGCGGCGGGACGGGCATCGACATCAGAGTGCCCCAGCCCGACCCGGAATTCGAGGCAGAAGGGAGCTTCGGGTGGCTCGGAGCTCATCTCGGCACGGAGTTCCTGGACGGGGACCTGGGCGGGGCGCTCGCCTACAGCGCCGGAGAGGTCGGCCGGCACACCCGGATGATCACGGAAAGCGGCAAGCTCCTGGTCACGGGCGCCGTCGGTTTGCGCGAGGTCAGCGGGCCGGTCGAGATCGCCCGCATGAGCGAACAGGCCTATCGAATGAACTGGCCCCAGTTCTTCGCCTTCGTGGCGTTTCTCTCACTCAATCTGGCGATCCTCAACTTCCTTCCGATTCCGGTACTGGACGGCGGACACTTCCTGCTGCTCGTCCTCGAGGGCACGATCAGGCGACCCCTGCCTCCGGCGGTCGTGCGTTATACCAACGTCGCCGGCGCCACGGTCGTCGTCTTCTTCATGGGCTTCGCGTTTCTGAACGACATCCTGAAGCTTCTGGGGCTCTGAGCCCACTCGTCGGACTGCGCAGCGGCATCCGGTTCGATAGGTTGTCCCGCGGGCTTCACCACGGGGGTGGGGTCCCCTGCGTCGGCGGGATCTTCCATCCCGTGAGGCGATCCCGGCAAACCCGCGAGACATGTGATGCGATCCCTGACACGAGGCGCCTTCCGCGGCGCCAGGATTCTGCTGTTCATCTCCCTGCTCCTGGCCCCTGCCTCCCCGGCCCAGGAAGTGGATCCGGCGACGGTGACTCTCGACCGGCTCTACGGTTCATCCGACTTCCGGGGCGACTTCTTCGGACAGGCCCGCTGGCTGGACGGGGGCACGTTCTACACGACGATCGAGCCCTCCGACGCGGTTGCCGGGGGACGCGACCTGGTTCGATACGAGACGGAAGCGGGGGTGCGGACGATCCTCGTCTCGGCGTCACTCCTGATGCCGGAAGGACGCGAGAGGGCGATGCCCATCCAGGGCTACGAGTGGTCACCGGACGGGAAGAAGCTTCTCGTGTTCACCAACTCGCGCAGGGTATGGAGGCAGAATACGCGGGGCGATTACTGGGTCCTCGACCTGGAGACGTACGATCTGCGCCAGATCGGCGCCGACCGACCGGAGTCCAGCCTCATGTTCGCCAAGTTCGATCCGGCGAGCGAGCGCGTGGCCTACGTGAGTGAGCACGACATCTACGTGGAAGACATCGCGACCGGCGATGAGGCGCGCCTCACGTCCGATGGCTCGGACACCTTGATCAACGGGACGTTCGACTGGGTCTACGAAGAGGAGTTCTTCGACCGGGACGGGTTTCGATGGAGCCCGGACGGCGCATCCATCGCGTACTGGCAGCTGGACGCCGAGGGCGTGCGCCATTTCCTGATGATCAACAACACCGACTCGGTCTACTCCTACACCATCCCCGTTGAATATCCGAAAGCCGGGACCACCAACTCCGCGGCCCGGGTCGGCGTCATCCCCAGCGGGGGCGGCTCCACGACCTGGTGCGACGTACCGGGCGATCAGCGGAACAACTACATCCCGCGCATGGAATGGTCGGGCAACTCCGACGCGATCGTGATTCAACGGATGAACCGGCACCAGAACACCAACCAGGTCATGCTGTGCGACGGATCGACCGGTGCCACCACCACGATCCTGACGGAGACCGACCCGGCCTATCTGGACGCCGTGGACGACTGGAACTGGCTGAACGGCGACCGCGAGTTCACGTGGATCAGCGAGCGAACCGGCTGGCGTCACCTGTACCGGGTGTCGCGGGACGGGAAGAAGGTCAAGGCGATCACCGATGACGGAGACGACTGGGAGATCATCGGGGTGGAGCGGATCGACGAGGACGGCGGCCGTGTGTACTTCACCGCTTCCCCGGACAACGCGACGCAGCGCTACCTGTATCGGGCCCGCCTGAACGGTCGAGGAGACGCGGAGAGACTCACACCGGAGGATCAGCCGGGAACGCACGGGTACAACATCTCACCCGACGGTCGCTATGCGCTCCATACGTATTCCCGTTTCGGCACCCCCTCGATGACCGAGCTCATCCGGTTGCCCGACCACGAGGTGATCCGGACGCTGGTCGACAACCGGACTCTCAAGGAAACCGTGGCGGCTCTCGATCGCGGAAAGGTCGAGTTCTTTCAGGTGGACATCGGCGAGGCGCGACTGGATGCCTGGATGATGTACCCGCCGGATTTCGACCCGGCGAAGCAGTATCCGATCCTGTTCTACGGCTACAGCGAACCGTGGGGACAGACCGTCCAGGACGCCTGGGGAGGCGGCAACTACCTGTGGCACCTGATGCTCACCCAGCAGGGCTACATCGTGGCAAGCGTGGACAACCGGGGCACGCCGGGTCCGCGGGGCCGGGATTGGCGAAAGGCCCTGTACCGCAAGATCGGGCAGCTGAACGTCGCGGATCTCTCGTCCGCGGCACGCATCATCATCTCGCGGCCCTTCGTGGATCCGGAGCGCGTCGGGACCTGGGGCTGGAGCGGCGGCGGCGAGATGGCGCTCAATCTGATCTTCCAGTACCCCGACGTATACGGCACGGCGATCGCCGTCGCGGCCGTATCGCACCAGAAGTACTACGACACGATCTATACCGAGAAGTACATGGGACTGCCGGACGAGGCGGCCGAGGACTACGAGGCTGGAGCGCCGATCACGCACGCCCGCGACCTGGAAGGCAACCTGCTCCTCGTGCACGGGACGGGCGACGACAACGTTCACTACCAGAACTTCGAGGCGCTGGTGAACGAGCTCATCCGTCACAACAAGCACTTCACGATGCTGGCGTATCCCAACCGCTCGCACGGGATCTTCGAAGGAGAGGGGACGCGCCTTCATCTGTACACCGAGATGACGCGCTACCTGAACGAGAACATGCCTCCCGGAGGCACGCCGGAAAGTTCCCGGATGGACTGAGCGACCGCGCTGCCATGGCGCTGGAGGCCCGGCCGGCAGGTGACCGGTCCGGGCCTCGGCGCATCAGAAGACCGGACGGGATAAACGCCTGCCCGGCCGTATCTGTCAGTAGAGCATACGAAGAGGGATCCTCTTATCTTTGCGATCTCTCACGAGACGCGTGAAGCGCACGAACCGCTGAACCGAGGAAAACCATGAAATACCTGAATCGTGTGATCGAGGGCCTTCCGAAGCTGTTCATCCTGGCCTCCCTGTTCCTGATTCCGGGCGTGGCGTCGGCGCAGGAAACGACGGACGCCAGCAAGGTGACGCTGGACCGGATGTTCGGATCCGGCGATCTCTTCCCGGACTTTCCGGGCCAGTCCAGGTGGCTCGAGGACGGCTCCGCCTACACGATGCTGGAGCGAAGCCAGGCCGGCGGAGGACGCGATCTGGTCCGCTACGATGCCGCCACGGGCGAACGCGAAGTGCTGGTTTCCGCTTCGGAGCTCGTTCCCGAAGGAGCGACCCGGCCGCTCGGAATCCAGAACTACGAGTGGTCCCCGGACGGCAGCAAGCTGTTGATCTACACGAATTCCAGGCGGGTGTGGCGATTCAACTCGCGGGGCGATTACTGGGTTCTCGATCTCGTCACCGGAGCGCTTCGGCAAATGGGAGCGGATCGGCCGGAGTCCAGCCTGATGTACGGCAAGTTCGATCCGTCGGGCGAGCGGTTCGGCTACGTGAGCGAGAACGACCTGTTCGTGGAGGACGTGGCTACGGGAGAGGTCACACGGCTGACGGACGACGGCTCGGACACGATCATCAACGGCAATTTCGACTGGGTGTACGAGGAGGAGTTCTTCATGCCGCTGCCGGCCGACGGCTGGCGCTGGGCACCGGACGGAAAGTCGATCGCCTACTGGCAGCTCGACGCGGAGGGCATCGGCGTATTCGAGATGATCAACAACACCGACTCCATTTACTCCTTCACCATTCCCGTTCAGTACCCGAAGGTCGGCACGCAGAACTCGGCGGCGCGCGTCGGCGTGGTCAGCGCAGGCGGCGGATCGACGGTGTGGTGCCAGGTGCCCGGTGATGAGCGGAACAACTACATCCCGCGCATGGAGTGGTCCGGGAATGGCGACGAGGTGGCGATCCAGCGAATGAACCGGCGCCAGAACACCAACAACGTCATGCTGTGCGACGCGGACGACGGCTCTATCCGCACGCTCCTCACCGAGACGGACGATGCGTATCTGGACGCGATCGACGACTGGACGTGGCTCGACGGTGACGAGCGAATGACGTGGATCAGCGAGCGCACCGGCTGGCGGCACATCTATGCCGTCGACCGCGAGAGCGGCTCCCTCGCACCGATCACGTCAGGCGATTGGGAGGTCGTCGACGTGGAGCTGATCGACGAGGACGGAGGATGGGTCTATTTCATCGCCTCACCGGACAACGCGACGCAGCGCTACCTGTACCGGGTGCCGCTGAAGGGCGGCGACCCGGTCCGGCTGTCCCCGGCCGACCAGCCGGGCACGCACACGTACGACATTTCCCCGGACGGATCGTTCGCCATCCACACGTATTCGACCCTCACGACGCCGCCCGTCACGGACCTCATCAGCCTGCCGGACCACGAGGTGCTTCGCGTGCTGGTGGACAACGCCCGCTTGAAGGGGACCCTCGCCGAGCTTGATCGCGGCCGCACCGAACTGTTCCAGGTCGACGTGGGCGACGAGATGCTCGACGCCTGGATCATGTATCCGCCAGACTTCGACCCGACCCTGAAGTACCCCGTGTTCTTCTACGCCTACAGCGGGCCTTTCGCGCAGACGGTGCTCGACGCCTGGGACATCGGGAACTTCGGCTGGCACACGATGCTCACCCAGCAGGGCTACATCGTGGCCAGCGTCGATAACCGGGGCACCCCCGGTCCGCGTGGGCGGGACTGGCGCAAGGCCCAGTACCGGAAAGTGGGGAGGGTCAACAGCGCGGACCAGGCAGCGGCAGCGCGTGTCATCGCGGAGCGGCCGTACGTGGACGCGTCACGGATCGGAATCTGGGGCTGGAGCGGCGGCGGCGGCGCGACGCTGAACGCCCTCTTCCGCTACCCGGAGATCTACAGCACGGGGATCGCGGTGGCCGCGGTGACGAACCTGCGCAACTACGACACCGTGTACATGGAGCGGTACATGGGTCTGATCGACGAGAACCCCGAGGACTACGAGGACGGCTCGGTTCTGAAGTACGCCTCCGGGCTCCAGGGCAACCTGCTGCTGATCCACGGCACAGGTGACGACAACGTCCACTACCAGAATGCCGAGCAGCTGGTGAACGAGCTGATCAAGAACAACAAGTATTTCACGATGCTGTCGTATCCGAACCGCTCGCACGGGATCTTCGAGGGCCCGGGCACACGACGGCACCTGTATACCTACATGACCCGCTATCTGAACGAGCACATGCCTCCGGGAGGGGTGCCGCAGGACGCGACCGACGACTGAAGCGGGCCCCGCCGCGGGCGGGCGTGGAGAGCGCGGAGCTGGCGGTCCCGACCGGGATCGCCGGCCCCTGCGCCGGGTCAGTTCCCTTCTGCGGCGATCGCCTGCTCGATCGCCGCCTTCATCTGGCTTCCGATCGCTGCTTCGGGGTGCGTCGCGATCATCCGGTCGGCCAGCTCCAGCGCTCGTCGGTACTCTCCCCGCCGCGCGTAGAAGTCCGCCAGGGCGTAGAGATAGTCCAGGTTGCCGGGTTCGGCCGCGAGCGTCGCACGGAGGCTGGATTCCGCCTCTCCCACCCGTCCGAGCTGCTGCTGCAGCAAGCCGAGGTTGTAGCGTACCCGGGTGCGCGCTGGCATCCCCTCCGCCGCTCGCGTCAGCCACTCCAGCGCTTCCTCCGACCGGCCGGTCTCCACGAGCAGGAGGGCCAGGGCGTATTCCGCGTCGTGATTGTCCGGGTAGGCATCCAGCACCTGGCGGAGCAGCGTCTCCGCCTCGTCGTTGCGCCCCTGCGCGTTGAGCAGCACCACCAGGTTCATCTTGGCGGGCACGAAGAGGTCGTCGATCCCGATCGCACGGCGGTAGTAGGACTCCGCCCTCGCCGTGTCGCCCTGCGCCAGGTAGAGATTGCCGAGGTTGTGACCCGCGAACGGAAAGTCCAGGGAGTAGGCCATCGTCTCTTCGTACTCGGCCGTAGCCTCGTCGAGCGCCGTTGCCTGGTACGGCTTCAGGAGATTCCTGGGGACCGCCGCGAGGCGGACCGCCGCCTGCCCGCGAATCGCCCTCGCCGGGTCGAACAGGAGCGGCGCGATCAGGTCCACCAGCTCCGCCGGATCCGGGCTTCCGACCGACATCGCGGCGGTATAGCGGATCAGGGACTCCTCGTCCTGCAGAGCGGCGTTGAACGCCCGCGTGGCCTCCGGCCCCGGGTATCCCTGCAGCAGCGACAGGGCCGTGGCCCTCGCGATGGCCGGGTACAGCGAATCTTCCGCCAGGCGAATCAGCTGGGGTCCGGCCTCCGGGTCCCCACGACGCCCGGCGGCCAGGGTGATGCCGTAATGGAAGCGCTTCGCCTTTCCGTACCACTCGACGTAATAGTCCGCCGCCCACTGATCGGTCTCGTCATCGTGGCACCCGCCTGCGGTACACGCGTTGGTCGTGCCGATCTGAAGAGACAGGTCGGGTCGCGGAATGCGCAGGCTGTGGTCGGCCCGCCAGTCCACGACCATGTAGGGCTTCTCGGGCATGTGACACTTCACACACAGGGTTCCCTCGTTCGGCTCCCCCGCCTCGGTGAGCTCCTCGTGGAAGTGATGTTCGTACGTGTCGTAGGTCTCGGCCCGGTGGCATTGCAGACACAGGTCGTTGCCGTCCTTGACCAGCTGCAGGCTGTGCGGATCGTGGCAGTTCGAGCAGCGCACATTGTTCCGATACATCTTGCTCTGCACGAACGACCCCCACACGTACACTTCGTCGAGAATCTGGCCGTCCGGCTGGTACAGGCCTTCCTCGAGCACCGCCGGTACCAGGTGATCCAGCAGGTCTCCCCCCAGGTGGTCGTAGTCCCCGAGCTCCGTGCGTCGAGAGTGGCACGGGGCGCACAGCTCCACCTGGCGGCGGGACGTGATCCCGGAGGTCGGCACGGCCAGGTCGTAGTCCTCCACCTGCGGCCGCGCCATCGGCGGCAGATCGGCCCACGCCACGTGCCTCGAGCCGGGCCCGTGACACGCCTCGCAGGAGACGTCGATCTCCGACCAGGTGGTCTCGAACGAGTCCGTCTCCGGATCGTAGCCCTTGCGGAGGTTGGTGGAGTGGCACTCGGCACACATCCCGTTCCACGTCTGGGCGCTGCGCGTCCAGTGCAGCCAGTCGTCGGGCGGGATGACCCTGTCCGGGTACAGGCTGAACCACTCCCCCCGCTCCGTGTTCCATGCGATGCTCAGCGCCTGGTACCGTCCGCCCGGAAAGGCGATCAGGTACTGCTGGAGCGGCTCCCAGCCGAAGGTGTAGGCGATCTCGAAATCGCTCATCACACCTCCGGGGCCCTCGGTGTTGACGAAGTAGCGTCCGTCACGCATGAAGAACCGGCTCGTGATCCCCCCGTGCTCGAACTCGGCATCGGCGAAATCGCCGCGTACCGAGGTGGAGTCCGCGGGCGCCATCGCATTGTCATGGTCGGATCCGCGCCACGCCTCGGTCGCTTCCTCGTGGCACTCCGAGCAGCGCTCGCGCCCCACGAACGTGAAGGCGGGCGTCAGATCGGCGCCTTCCCACCGCGCGCGCTGTCGGCCCTCCCTGACGGCGTAGACGGGGAGCGAAAGGACGATGACGGCGGTGGCCGCGATACCGGCCGCCTTCCAGCGCCGCAGCGGATCCCCGCTCATGCGCGCTCTACCTGCGATGCCTCGAAATGCCGACGCTTGAGCGTTCGTCCGGTATCGACCTTCACGATCCCGTTCTCGATGCGGACCGGATACAGATCCAGCGCTCTCGGGGCGGGCGGGCTGACGACCTCCCCGCGGATGTCATAGGCCGACGAGTGGCAGGGGCACACGAAGCGTCCTTCATCCGCCATCCACGGCACCGTGCAGCCCAGATGCGTGCACTCCCTCGAGATGGCCAGAAAGCCGCCGTCCGGGAGTCGCGAAAGGTAGAACTTGCCGGCGGGAAAGGCGGTCACCGAACCGGGATCGAATCGCTCCACAGGCCCGGCCACCAGCACTCCCGCCGCCTCCGCGGAGACGGGGCGCGGCCGCAGGAACTCGACCACGAGCCACACGTACTCGGCAAGCGCCAGTCCGCCGAGGCCCAGCCACAGGCGGCCGACAAACGACCGGCGCGTGGTCCCATCATCCACCACCTCGCGCTCATCGCGCTGATCGGCCGTCAAGCGAGCCTCCTCCTCATGGTGTCCAGGGCCACACCAGAGCCATGCCCTCACCCCGGAACCACACCCCGATCGCGGTGAGCACCACCAGGGCTGTGGCCGCGAAGGCGAACGCGGCCTCGAGGGTCTCCTGGCGGTTTCCTCCGTACTGCCGACCTGCGAGTCGAATCAGGATCCACGCCAGGCCGAGCGCCACGACTGCGGGGACGAGGCCCTCGGCGAGCCCGGGGGGCAGGCCACCGAGCCAACCCGACCAGTCGAATACGTACTCGTCCAGCAGCACCCAGAGCGGCGTGAGCACGAACGCCGCGATCGCCCCGGCCGCTGCCATGGACCGCCCCGTCTCCGTGACGAACCAGGAGCCTTCCAGCGGCTGCTCGTAACGCAGGTAGGGAATCGCGAGAAGCGCCAGGAGGGCCAATCCGGGCAGCACGACGACGGCCCACGTGGGATGGAAATGCAGGAGCAGCTCCTGCAGGCCCAGGAAGTACCATGGGGCCTTGGCCGGGTTGGGGCTCATGCCCGGGTTCGCGGCGGCGCCCAGTCCGGCGTCGAATGCGACGGCCAGCACCATGACGCCCGCCACCAGCAGAAGGCCGGTCACGAACTCCCGGGCCAGGAGCGAGGGCACGAACAGAACCGTGTCCGGCCTCCGCGCGGGATCGTCATCGGCCCCGGCGGGGATCACGACCCCGCCCGCCTTCCGCACCCGCCAGAAGTGGAATGCCATAAGGCCCAGGAGCGTGACCGGGAGGACGGTCGTGTGGAAGGTGTAGAAGTTGATGAGGGTCGCGGAGCCGATGTCGACGCCGCCCCGGGCGAGACGGGTGAGTCCATCCCCGACCAGTGGGACGTAACCCAGCATTCCCGTGACGATCGTGATCGCCCAGTACGACAGCTGGTCCCACGGAAGCAGGTAGCCGGTGAAGTTTGCCGCCAGCACCACGAGAAGGAGGAATATGCCGATCACCCAGTTGAACTGGCGGGCTCCGTGGAACGCTCCTGTGAAGAAGGTCCTCAGGAGATGCAGAAACGTCACGAAGACGAGGAGATTGGCGCTCCAGTGGTGGATGTTCCGAACCAGGCCGCCGAACCGCACTTCCCTGCGCAACGCCTCGATCGAACCATACGCCCGCTCCGGCGTGGGCTCGTAAACGAACATCAGGAGGACGCCCGTCGCGATCAGCAACCCCACCAGCGTCGCGGCCATGCCGCCGAGTCCGAACGTATGCCGGAAGGGGATCGTTCTCTCCGGCACGCGCACCGGGCGCATGTGGAGCACGAGGTGGTTGAGGACGACCCGCTTCCTCTCCCTCTCCGTGCTCGGGCTCAGCGACGTGCGGAAGATCGATCGCCAGATACGGTTCCGGAGGCCGGGCTCCTCGCTCACACCTCGAAGCCCCAGCGTATGATGAACTGCCACGACCGGTTCTTCAGATCCAAGTTGTCCACCGCCGCGGAGAGGCCGTACGAGTACCGGAAGTCCGCCGTGACGGACGACCTGGTGAACCGGTGGGAAAAGCTGGTCCCGAACGGAACGGCCCACTCGCTGCTTTCGATGGACCAGGCCGGTACGGCGACGTCGCAGGAAGCGCTCTCGCCTGAGTCGTCGCTCAGCCCGCACCCGGTCTTGAACGCGAGCGCGATCCCTCCGTAGAGGTTCCAGTCCCACGTCGGGCTCAGGCCCACCACGAGCTGCGCCGTGAACGGGAGCTCCACGTAGTCGAGCGACAGGTCGACGCGGCTTTCCTCGACGGTCCCGCTCCCGCCCTTCTGTACCCAGTTGGCTTCGATCTGAAACGCCAGGTTCGACTGCAGGCGGTAGCTACCGTATCCACCGAGCAGGACCCCCCAGTCCGAACCGGTGGACGTGATCAGGCGCCCACCCATCTCGGAGCTGGTGGCCCCGGCCGCGACGCCGAGGGACAGCTGACCATGTGCCGGCGCCGTCCACACCACGCCCACCGTGAGCGCTCCCAGTAGCGACCTTCCGATCCTTCTCACGCCGCTCTCCTTCCACTCATCGACCGGGCCGCGCGTTCCCGCTCCGTTTCATCCACTCGAACACGGTCCGGCAGCGGCGGCAGTAGTACTGACTCACCGACAGGGCACTCCCGAAGGCCGAGAACTGCTCCGTCTCGCGACCCCGGCAGAAGGGGCACTCGACCGCGTCGGGCATCGCCGTGCTGTGCAGGGTGGCCCGGAGCGAGCGGCGGGCAGCGGAATCGGCCATCAGTCCATCAACATGGTGCGGTTCTTGTCTCCGCGGACCGCGGCGAGAGTCCCGGGGTTCGGGCCTCCGCCCCTCGACCGGCGGCGTGCGCCGTCCCAGTCCGACCAGTCCGGCCCGCTGTTGCTCCGCCAGGTACCGTCCGCGCCACGCGCCGCGAGATCGAGGCCGGCGTCGTGTACGACCGGACCCACGCGCGCCAGCCACCGCGCCCGGAGCTCGTTCGAGTCCGCGTCGCACACTCCCGCATCGGCGAGCCGACCGATGAGCTCGCCGTCCGGGGCGCCGAACCACCGGAGGCAGGAGTTCCACGCCGGGGCGAAGGCCGCCGCGAGCGCGGCCCGACCGGCTTCCGTCTCCGAGATGCGCGCCAGCCAGCCGCGCCCGTGTTCGTAATGGAAGCGCTCCTCTTCGAGCACCTTGCGAACCTTGTAGTGCAGGGGCTCGAAACGGCTGTCTCTCAGTGACTCGAACTGAACGGCGAGCGCGGAGTCGAGCAGGAAGTTCAGGGCTACGAGCCCGGTCCACTCGGGAGGCGGCTCGTCCAGGAGCTCGATGTTCAGGTACTCGCCGGCTTCCCTCTCATGCTCCAGGTGGCCCGGATCCAACTCGAAGTCCTTCAGCATCGCGTAGAAGATGCGGGAATGACCCCACTCGTCCTGCGCCATCGCCGAACACGCGATACCGGCCTCGAGGGTGGGCGCTCCGAGCAGCCACTCGGCGTAGCGCATGCCCAGCAGACGCTTGTTGTCGGCGAGCGAGAGGAGCACGGCAGAAAGATCCTCGCGCAGCTCGGCCGGGACGTCGCCGGCCGTCCGGAACCCCTTCGCCTCCGCCGCGCTCACCGTGCCTCCACCGGGCCCAACGTGAAGGGTTCCTCGTCCCGGTTCACGGCCTCGAACGACTCGCGGGGAGCCACCACCATCTCGAACCACTTCTGCTCGTCATACGTCTGCCAGGCGTAGGCGCGCGCGAGAGCCGCATTCGGGGCCGAGATGGTCCCGACGTGCTCGAGCCTGTCCTCCCGCTTCTGGCGAGCGAAGATCTCGTACAGGTGCTCGCCGCTCAGATGTCCCATCCCGCCTCTTCTCCTGGCGCCGCGCCGCGCGGGCGGCGCCTCCGCGGTTCTCAGATCGACACGCCGGCCCGCCGCAGGGCGTCCCGGCCCCTGTCCGTGACGCGGTCCGTCGTCCAGGGAGGATCCCACGTGAGGTGGACCTCCACGCCGGATACGCCGGCTTCCAGTGCCAGCCTGTCCCGTATGTCCCACTTGATGAACTCCACGCACGGGCAGGCCGTCGCGGTGAGCGAGATCGTCACGGTCACGCCGACATCGCCGGCCCGGTCGGGTTCCGTGAGCTCCACCCCGTACACCAGGCCCAGGTCGACGAGCGAGATCGGGAATTCGGGATCCGGGACCTCGTACAGCGCCCGCCACACGCGTTCCTCGAGATCGGCCGGAGCGGTTTCCCAATCCGGCACCTCAAGCACGAGGTCCGGGTTGCGGCCCGTGGCATCGGCGAACACGGCGGAAAAGTCGACTCCGCGGTCGATGACGGACTCGTAGCCCGCATCCGCGGTCGGATCGGCGGCCGGACCCGGAACGGGACGCCCCGGACCGTGTCGGCGCAACTGGACCAGGCGGGAGCTCATTCGAGTCCTCAGGCCGCCAGCAGGCTCTCGACCTGAAAGCGGCTGCGACGCACCGAATCGACGAACTCTTCGTTCATCGGTCCCCGTGCCCGCCAGCGTTCCCACACGTCGTCCCACGTGATGGTCTCGTCCAGCAGCCACACGCGGTCATCCGGGTCCCACGCGATGGGCAGCTCGTACTCGAGCTCCACCTCGCCCGTCTCCTCGTTCGAGTGTGCGGGCACCCGTATCCCGAGCTGCTCGCAGAGCGGGACTACAGCCTTCATCCAGGTCGTGCGGAGCTCGTCGTTCGTCATCCCCTTGAGCTTGAAGTCGAGCTGCGCGTTGTGTCGCTTCCGGTCGTCGGGCAGACCGAACCACTCCACTCCCATCGGGAACATCCAGTCCACCGCACGCTGGACCAGATCGCGCCCCTCCCCGCCCGCCTCACACAGGCGGCGCATCCAGACTTCGCCGTGCCGCAGGTGGAAGTTCTCCTCCATCCCGACCTTGACGAGGGCCCGCTTCAGCGGTCCGTACGACGTGTTCCGGTGCACGTCCGAGAGGAGCGTGATCCCGGCCCGATCGTACAGCGCGTTCGCGGTGACGAGCTCGGCCCAGTTGGCCAGAGGCTGATCGAACCCGAACGGGTTCTTGAACTTCTCCGGGGGACGGTCGTACAGCAGGTAGTCCGTGTCCACGCCGAGATCCTGGAGGAGGCGGTAGGCGATGTTCGCGTGGCCCATCTCGTCCTGGATGATCGCCGTGGCCGAGACCATGGTGTTGGTGGAAGGGGCATCCCTGGCTGCCATGTAGTAGGCAGGGGCGCTGATCAGCTCCGTATCGCCCTGCACGGTGAGCTGCCCGATCAGGGCCTTCTTGTAGGTCTCCGTCATGTCCGCCTCGGACTCGACGATGAAGCCCTCCTGGATCTTCCGCTGCAGCTGCTCGTCCGTGAACTGCGCCATTCACCCCCCGCTGATCTGAGCTGTTCGACACCCTCAGCGACGATGGGCCACCGCTGTGAAGTCAGGTTACCCAATGTAATGAGTGGTGTGCCCGGCGTGAAATCGGCCCGGACGTGGAGTTACAGGTCCCCCTCCAGGCCGAGGCCCGGCCGTTCGGATGGAAAGAGCGTGCCGTCCTTCAGGATGACCGTCCCTGCGGCAGGATCGTCGATCAGGTCCAGGTGTCCGTCCAGATCCGCGTAGATCACGTTCGGGCGGGCCAGGGCGAAGTGCAGGCCGGCCGCGATCGCGAGGGCCGACTCATCCATGCAGCCGACCATCACCTCGAGGCGCGCCGAGCGCGCCACCGCGTTGATCGCCAGGGCCTCCGAGATGCCGCCCACCTTCATAAGCTTCACGTTGACCATGTCCGCCAGATCGCGGCGCGCGATGCGGAACGCGTCGCGCAGGGTGAGGAGACTCTCGTCGGCCATCACCGGCAGGTGCACGGACTCGGTCACGCGGCCCAGCAGGTCGGGCTCCCCGCGCGGCGTCGGCTGCTCGAGGACCTCCAGCCTCGCTTCCTTCGTCGCGGCCACGAACCTCTGCGAATCCTCCACCGAGTATCCCTGGTTCGCGTCGAAGCGGAGCTCGATCTTCGGGCCCACGGCCTGTCGCACGGCCAGTACCCGACGCGCGTCAAGCTCCGGGTCCTTTCCCCCCTTCAGCTTGAGGCAGCGGAAGCCCTGTCCCACGAACGAGCCGGCACGCGCGACGGTCTCCTCCAGCGGCAGGATGCCGACCGTTACGCTCGTGCGAATCCGGTCCCGGTAGCCTCCGAGCAGCCGCCACAGCGGAAGTGAGGCCGCCTTCCCGAGGATGTCGTGGAGCGCCATGTCGACGGCGGCGAGCGCGGACGGCTGTTCCGCCGCCGCTCCCCGAAGAGCCTCCAGCAGGTGCGCGGGCCGCAGCGGGTCCGAGCCGCGCAGCACGGGGGAAGCGTGATCGGTCAGGAAGCTCAGGACCGTGTCGGCGTCTTCGCCGGTGACCTCGAGGTCCGGGGCCGCGCAGCCGTATCCGACGAGCGAGTCCGTCTCCACACGCAGAAAGACGTTCGGCGCCGAATCGATCGTCTCGTACGCGATCTCGTACGGCTCGGCGAGCCGGAAGTCGACCCTCCACGCCTCGACGCCCCGTATTCGCATCCGGGGTCAGCTCCTCCGCTCGTGAATCTCGGCGAGCGACAGGGGCTTGAGCATCTCCACGAATTCCGTGAGGTGCGCGATCGTGACCTCCCAGATCGCCCGGCCCTTCTCCACCGAGGCCCGGGTGGGGTCCCCGAGAACGCCGCTCGGGGAAAGCCTGGACGTATGCGCGTACCATTCCACGCTGTACTCGGAGCTCAGGTCCAGGTACTGGCTGGAGAACTTCGGCACGAACTTCTCGAGGCGGGTCAGGTCCACGAGCTCGGGCCGGGTCGCCAGGGTAGTGCTGGTCTCGATCTCTCCCGCGTGCACGTCGGCCTTCGTCTCGGCGATCCTCGCCACGTCCGCGTCGCTGGTCTCGCCGGTGTCCACGCATGTGAAGATGTGAGCGTCCCGGTTGATCATCTGGGCGGCGTACTGAAGGGTCGGCATGTTTCCGCCGTGCCCGTTGATGATGACCAGCTTCGAGATTCCGTTGCGCGCCGCGCTCATTCCCACTTCGTACACGAGGCGGGCGAGGGTGTCGGGACCGACCGAAATCGTGCCCGGGAAGTCCTGGTGGTGGTACGAGACCCCGTAGGGGATCGGAGGCAGGACCAGCGGGCGGGGGGCCGCACACCGCCGCGCCACCTCCCGACAGATGTGGTCCGCATCCCAGGCGTCGGTGTCCAGCGGGAGGTGAGGACCGTGCTGCTCGATCGCACCGACCGGGAGGAGCGCGATGTCGACCTCGGACAGGCGGCGTTCGGCTTCCGGCCAGGTCAGCTCCGCGAGCAGGTAATCGCGCGCCGCCGTCGGCGGCCCCGGGCGGTCGGAAGTCGCGTTCTCCGAAGCGCCCGCTTCGAATCGATACGGTCTCGCGAGGCTCGGATCGTTGATCAGGTCGAAGGGCACCCAGGTCCTGCCCGACCGACGCAGCGCTCCGTCGGCGTGCTGGAGGAGAGCCGCGTACAGCGGACGGCGCAGGATCGCGGGGATCGACTGGATGGGGGACCGTCGCTCATCGAACCGAAGCGCCAGGATCTCGGGGTGCGGGCCCGGCGCCCGTTGCCCGGGGCCCTTCCCCGCCCTATCCCCTCCTGCCGAGTGCCCCCGAACGGGGAGCCGGCCCTGCTCGGCGAGCCACCACAGGAGCTGCTGCTCGCCCTCGGATTCCTGGTGCAGCCCTCCCTCCGCGGCGGCAGCGAGGCAGGATGAGATCTGCTCCGCGTCGTACCCGCACCTCGTCGGGTCGCCGCCGACGGCGGTCAGCATCGCCACGACCCGGCGGCATTTCTCGCACCGGCCGCACGGGTACACCTGCTCGCCTCTCACGGAGGCGGAATGGCACGAGACCTGGTGCCGCTGCAGCTCGGGATATCGCTCGACGAGCACCTTCTCGACGAGCAGCTCCGACATGGGGCGCAGGAGCGAGAACTGCGAAACGCCCCAGCCCTTGCTGCGATAGTAGAGCGACAGGGCGTTGTCGAAGAACCTGCTCTGATCGTACAGGCCGTCGAAATGAGGAATCCCCCGGTGCTTGACCGAGCGAGTGGTGTCGTACTCGTCTCCGATCACGAGCCGGCCGATCCCCCGCCGGCGCAGCACGGGCAGCGCGCCGAACACGAACACGGCGACCGTCCACAGACGGACCGGGTAGTCGTCCGCGCGTATCCGGTGGTAGTCCGGTCGCACCACCGGAAGCTGCCGCAGCATCCAGTTGAACACCCGGTCGGCCGTGGTCCAGATGCGGACCGTGCGCTCCGGGTCCGTCGTCCGAAGGTGCCGGAAGCCGTTCAGCGCCGTGTACCAGTGCCGGCCGGACTCGTTGACGAACAGCGAGTGCGTCTCGTAGCCGAGCTCCTTCAGCAGCCCGTAGCTGAGCAGGCTCTCCTTCCCGCCGCTCGACAGAACCGCGACCCGGTCCCGCGACACCGACCACCGCTCGGTGGACGCGGTGGAGCGTCCGGCCGCCGCTTCCGCCTCGCTGCCCGGAGCGGAGTCGGGAAAGACCAGCTCGGCCTGCAGGTAGCTCTCCCGGCGCACGAAAGGCACGTCCACGTCCGCTGCAAGCAGCGGGTTCGGCTTCAGGAACTTGTTGACGTAGATCTCGCGCGCCGTGTTGGCGGCCATCTCTTCGATGAACCGGCGGTCCCGCTCATCGTACGGACCCCGGAACACGATCTCGCGGCACAGGAGGCCGTAGTTCAACGCCACCTGCGCCGCGACCATGGCCGCCAGATTCAGCGCCTGCGGGTCCGACGGGTCGAATACGTCCTCTTCGTACCGGTACGCGAGCACGGTCTCCTTCGACTCGCCTCCGACCCACGCCCGGTACGGCGCCTTGAGTCCGCGTGTCGTGATCTCGACCGGGCCCACTTCGAGCCGGTCCAGCACGGCCAGTGACCCGAGAGACGTCGCTTCCTGCGGGGGAGTGCTCACGTGGCCCTCCGCCCCATTCGCTCCAGCACCACCCCGGCCAGCCGCTCGCCACCCTCGAGCAGGACGTCCGTCGCCGGCAGACCCGTGCGGCTTTCGATGTCGGCCGCAGCCGCCGCGACACCCTCGCGATCGAGGCCCTCGTGGTTGATCGTCACGGCGATCACCGGCTTCCCCGACACCAGCTCGATCGCCTGGATCTGCTTCTCGAGCGGATCGAGCTCGTATCCTGGAAAGCCGTCGTATTCGAGCCTCGCCGGGGCGTGTTGCAGAATCACCGCCTGCGGCCTGGCTGCCGCGAGGGTCTCGTATCCGCCCGGATAGGCCGGGTTCATCAGACTTCCCTGCCCTTCGATCACGATCACGTCCGGCTTCTGCTCGCTCCAGGCGAGCCACACGGCGTGTTCGATCTCACCCGCCATGAAGTCGCTCACCAGCGAGTCCATCATGGTGCCGTAGCGCGCCCCCTGCATCCAGGCCGTCTGGCCCGTTCCGACCATCTCCGCCCCGAGCCCCATCCTCTCGAGCGCTTCCACGAGCACCCATGCGGTGGTGCGCTTGCCGATCGCCGAGTCCGTTCCGAGAAGGGCGATTCGATAGGACTCGACCTGGTCGATCTTCCCGGTCCAGGCGTGAAGCTCGCCCCGTGGTGGTGTGGCCCTCACGTCTCGCAGGGCCACTCGCCTCTCCGCCGCCAGCCGGGAGATCGCCCGATCCTCGTTGAGGAAGTCGTGCAGCCCCGAGTCGATGTCGAGGCCCGCTTCGATCGCCTCCGATATCGCGTCTCGCAGGGTCGGGGACAGCCGCCCCCCGTCGGGTGCGATCCCGATCACGAAATGCGTCGCCGGGGCGCCGGCCTTTTCCGAGGCGGCGAGCGCCTCCGCCAGGCTGGCCACCAGCGGGATGCCGTTCGCGCGGCCGTCGAGTACCTCGCCGGCGTCGCGGCCCGCGACCGACCCGTCGATCACCGCCGTGATCCGGTACCGGCGGGTTCTCCGGACCAGTCCGTGCGCCGTCTTGCCGTACGTGGTCGTGAAGGCCCCATCGCAGAACACGATGGCATTTCCATCCAGGGGCGCGTCGTCGTGGTCCGGCATGGTCCCTCCGGTGGGCCGAGTCGGGCGGCTGTCGGTGCGTCCAGGAAGACGCGGTGAATGTAACGCGCGGGGATGCCCTTCAGCCACGCCGGCAACGCGGTCCGCTGCGTGCAGCGCGCCACCCACTTAGCTTGGATCACGTTTCGACCGGATGGGTTCCCCTCCGGCTCGGCGGACCATCGCACAACGAGGCCCACGTTTGCTGATCGACCTCCTGAACCTCGCCTTCGGCATCGCTGCCCTCGCCTGGGGAGGCTATCTCGTGGTCGAGGGAGCGTCGTCCCTGGCCCGGATCCTGGGCGTGTCACAACTGGTCGTGGGCCTGACGGTCGTGGCGTTCGGCACGAGCGCGCCCGAGCTCTCGGTCAACCTCCTGGCCGCTGTGGAGGGAGAGACCGATCTCGCTTTCGGCAACGTCATCGGTTCGAACATCGCGAACATCGGGCTGATTCTGGGCCTCGCCGCCGTCGTTCGGAACCTGGACATCCAGAGCCAGCTGATCACCCGGGAGCTTCCGATGCTGCTGCTGGCCACGACGGCCGCGGCGCTGATGGCGCTGGACCCGCTGCTTGCGGGAACACCGGCGGAATACGACCGCGGCGACGGTCTTCTGCTGCTGCTGTTCTTCACCGTGTTCATGTACGGGATCGTCCGGGAGTGGTGGCAGGGACGGCATGAGGATTCGCTGGTCCGGTCCTCGGGAGCGACCCGGCCGGCGACACCGCGCTGGCCGGCCGTGAAGAGCGTGGGTATCTGCCTCGTCGGATTGACGGTCCTCATCGTCGGTGGAGAGGCGGCCGTATCCGGCGCCACGGGGCTGGCCCTGGTCGCCGGAGTTCCGCCGGCCGTGATCGGCCTGTCTGTGGTCGCCGTGGGAACCAGTCTGCCCGAGCTCGTGACCTCTCTCGTGGCAGCCATCAGGGGCAACGCCGACATCGCGGTCGGGAACATCGTGGGCTCCAACATCTTCAACCTGCTGTTCGTGCTCGGCCTGACGGCGTGCCTGAGGCCCACGCCCGTGCCCCCATCGGGCCTGGTGGACATTGCCGCCCTCGTCTTCTTCGCCTTCCTTCTGGTGCCCATCTCGCTTGCCCGCGGCCGGTGCATCGTGCGGACCGAGGGGTGGATCCTGCTCGTTCTCTGGGGAGGATACATAGCGATGCGCTACGCGCTGCTCGGATAAGGACGACCCGGCTGCCTGCGGTGGACGGCGCGCCTAGCGCCGGCCTGTCAGAACAGCCACGTAGCGGTCTCCCGGGAACGGGCTGCGGGCATGCTGCTGGAGCATCACGGCGAGGCCGGCCGTCGAAGCGGGGAGCACACTCAGGCCTTCCCGGTCGCGAAGCACCCGCGCCTGCTTGAGCATCTCCTTGTCCGACGCGTTCTCCGCGAAGCCACCGGAAGTCCGGACCGCTTCGAGTGCCCAATCCCCGTCGAACGAGTGCCAGTTGATCAGCGGCTCGTTGACCTCGGTCTCCTTGACGGCCGCCGGGTCGAGGTCCCGGCATTCGTCGAACCCCTTCAGGAAGGAGTGCACGATCGGGTTCTTCCCGTGCGAGGAGCCGGCGATGATGCGGGGTACGCGAGACGTCTTTCCTCTTCGGTAGAGGGTCGCGAAGCCGCGGTGAATGCCGGCCAGCGTAGTCCCGTTCGACACGGACACGGCGATCGCCGCCGGGGCGTCCCGCAACTCGTCGTAGATCTCGTTCGCGATCTCTCCGTACGCCACGAGCTGCAGGATCGTATTGGCGCCGCCCGGGTTCGCATCGTACAGCTCTCCCTTCGCCGCGGCTTCCTTCGAAGCCCTTACCGCCGCCTCGTAGTCGCCCGGAACGCGGCAGATCTCGGCACCCGCCTTGACCATCTCGTCCAGACGACGGGTGGTGTACGACTCGGGGATGTGGATCAGGCACCGCATCCCGGCCAGCGTGGCCGCGAAAGCGACAGCCGCTCCGTAGTTGCCGCACGTGGCCACCGTGACCGTATCGAATCCGCGCCTCAGCGCATCGTGCACCTGGGCAAAGGCGATCCGGTCCTTCTGTGTCCCGGTCGGGTTGCCGCCCTCGAACTTCAGGAACAGCTGCCGGACTCCCTGCTCTCGCTCGATGTTTCGCGCACGGAGCAGACGGGTGTCACCTACCTCGGACGCGATCAGGTCCTCGTACGCCTCGAGACGCTCGTCGAGCGGGCGGGAGGGGTCACCCGCGATCCGCCGACACCATTCGAGGTCCTCCGCGACTGTATCGAGGGCGCTGACGGCGCCGTCGAGGAGAGTCGGAAAGGTGGGGTCGTCCTGCATGGCCGTCACCGCTGCTCGGTGTGAACGAGGTTCAGGGCCCGACTTCGCGGTCCCCGTCGGTGTCTTCCCGGGCCTTCTCGACCACGCTGCCGAATCTCTCGCGCAGCGTTCCACCGAGGACGCCCAGGTGCTCCCGGATCTCTCCCATCTGCTCGCCCAGCTTGTGGCCCAGCTCTTCCATCGAGTCGCCGACTCCGGCCTTCATGTACGGATATCGAAAGTCCGTCGGCGGGACGAAGGTCTCCTTGATCGAGCGCGGAGAGACCCAGCGAACCAGGTTGAGGAATGAGCCCGCCTTGTCGTTCGTGCCGCTGGCCCGGGCGCCGCCGAACGGCTGCTGGCCGACCACTGCACCCGTGGGCTTGTCGTTGACGTAGAAGTTGCCGGCCGCGCCGCGCAGGGTGGCCATCGCCTCGCGGGTCGCCGCCCGATCGCGCGAGAACACCGCACCGGTGAGCGCGTAGGGCGACGTCGAGTCGACCAGATCGAGCGTCTTCGACCAGTCGGCGTCCGGGTATACGTGCACGGTCAGCACCGGCCCGAAGATCTCCTCGCACATGGTCCTGAATTTCGGGTCCCTGGCCAGGATCAACGTCGGTTCGATGAAGTAACCTTCTTCGTCCGAGTACCCTCCTCCGAACAGGATCTCGGCGTCCGGCGAGGTCTTCGCGTGTTCGATGTAGCCCGTGATGTCTTTGAAAGCAGACGCGTCGATCACGGCGCACACGAAGTTCTCGAAGTCCCGCGGATCGCCCATCCTGATCTCTCCGAGCTGCCTTCCGAGCGTGTCCTTGACCCGCGGCCACAGCGATTCCGGGACGTAGGCCCGCGATGCGGCGCTGCACTTCTGGCCCTGGTATTCGAAAGCGCCCCGCACCATCGCCGTCGCGACCGCATCGGCATCCGCCGACGGGTGCGCCACGATGAAGTCCTTGCCCCCGGTCTCTCCCACGATGCGGGGATAGGACCGGTAGTTCTCGAGGTTCTCGGCCACCTTCTTCCACAGGAGCTGGAAGATCTCGGTCGAACCGGTGAAGTGAATTCCCGCGAGATGCGGGCTCGCGA
The DNA here is from genome assembly GCA_947581745.1 of Candidatus Benthicola azotiphorus. Taxonomy (GTDB): domain Bacteria; phylum Gemmatimonadota; class Gemmatimonadetes; order Palauibacterales; family Palauibacteraceae; genus Benthicola; species Benthicola azotiphorus. The sequence goes on along the minus strand of CANPVW010000035.1, from coordinate 1,398 downwards.
CGAGCCTGTCGGTGATCCGGCCTGAGTTGCCGGGAAGGAAGTTGATCACACCGGCCGGCAGGCCGGCCTCCTGGAGCAGCCGCATCAGGTAGTAGGAGCTGAACAACGACGTCCGTGCGGGCTTCCAGATCGACACGTTCCCCATCAGGGCCGGCGCCGTCGGCAGGTTGGCGCCGATCGATGTGAAGTTGAACGGCGAAATGGCGTACACGAAGCCCTCGAGCGGCCGGTAGTCCGTCATGTTCCATTCGCCCGGCACCGAAATCGGCTGGTTGGACTGCAGCTCGCGCGCGTAATGCACGTTGAACCGCCAGAAATCGATGATCTCGCAGGCGCTGTCGATCTCGGCCTGGTAACAGGTCTTGCTCTGCCCGAGCATCGTCGAGGCGTTGAGGATCTGACGCCAGTCGCCTGCCAGCAGGTCCGCCGCCTTCAGAAACACGGCCGCCCGATCCTGCCACGACCAGCTCGACCATTCCTTCCACGCCTCCATGCACGAATCGATCGCCATCTGGATGTGATCGTCCGTGGCCTTGTGGAAGTGAGCCAGGACGTGCGCGTGGTCGTGCGGCATCACCACGTCACCGGTATCGCCGGTCGTGTAGTCCTGGCCGCCGATGATGATCGGAATCTCGATCACCTCGGACGCCATCCGGTCGAGCTTCTTCCTCAGATCGGCACGTTCGGGGGACCCCGGCTCGTATTTCAGCACGGGCTCGTTGATCGGCACGGGCGGGCGCAGGTCGCCCTCGATCGTCATTCCGGGTCGCATATCGAGGCTCATCAGTCCTTACTCCGTCGGTTCGATTGGGACGGCTCCGGCACGGTACGCGGGCGCCGGGAACGCGGTGCGTGGCAGCAGGGTTCATCCTGACCGCGAGACGGTTATGTTGCTTGTTCCCGGGACCGTACGCGGCCCCGTATCCTACTGGCTTCTCAGCCTCGAAGCTACTGCGCGAGGATGATGATTTGGCACTGACCGGGGACACTCCGACGGCTGCTCAGGCAAGCCTGGAATCGTGGTGGAACGCGGGTTTCACCTGGGAGCGCTACCTTTCGGACGAAGTCGCGGAAAACCGCGACCTGTGGGACGGAATCTACCGACGGAACGCGACGCCGCTCTGGGCGATCGAGCGGCTGGAGTCGATGGGCCGGCACTGGAACCTGCTGGCGATCGCGGAGGACTGGTGCGGCGACGCATCGAACCTGGTGCCCGTCTTCGCACGTCTCGCACAGGCATCGGCCCGGGTGGAACTCAGGATCGTGAAACGCGACGAGCATCCCGAGCTGATGGACCGGTACCTGACCAACGGCAGCCGCTCCATTCCGATCGTGGTGATCCTGGACGACGATCTGCGGCCGGTGGGCCGCTGGGGACCGCGGCCGGTGGAGCTCCAG
>CANPVW010000034.1 GCA_947581745.1 Candidatus Benthicola azotiphorus | reverse complement strand
AGTGGTGGAACCGAAGATCGAGAGGCTCCTCACGAAGACCGGCGCCTCACCGGACGATCTGCGCGACGGCGGCACGTCGGCGGCCACCGAGCTCGTGGCGAGAAATCGTCCGGATGCGCTGGAGGAAGCGCTGCAGAGCCTCGAGAAGGCCGTCGAGGCCGAGTTCGATGCGGTGGACAGGGCGCTGTCGGAGGAAATGCCGGGTCTCAGGTCGGCGGCCGGAAAGGCGCGAAGCCAGGTCCAATCCGCGACGGCGGCCCTGCGCAAGAAGGCGGACAGCATGACCCGCGACCGGGAGACCACGGCGATCGGGCAGCTGCATCGCGCTGCAGACAACCTGTTTCCGGGCGGAGTTGCACAGGAACGCGCCGTGGCCTCTCTGATGTACCTCGTACGATATGGAGACGAGTTCCTCGAAGTCGTGCGTGAGCGTGCGCTTGGAGAGCCGCCAGCCTCGCCGGCGGGGGTCTCGCACGGCGTTGCTGGCGGTACTCCCGCGGAGTAGGTTAGCCAACGTTCGACGCGGCGCGGTCTCTCCGCCGCCCTTCGACAGACTTCTGACAGGTGGTGGGCGTGTACTGGGCTGTGATCATCGGTCTGGTCCTCATGATTCCGATCCTCGCTATCGTCCTCGATTCCTCCGTCGGTCAGGCCCTTGCGAATCGCATCGCCGCCCGCGACGAGGCCGGACGCTCTCCCGAGATCGGTTCTCGCATCACGGAGCTGGAGGCGGAGGTCAAGTACCTGGCCGAGAGCGTGGAAAGTCTGCGAGAGGAATCGGAATTCGTCCGCCGCCTGATCGAGGGATCCGACGAACAGGGCGCCACCCGACTCGGGCCGGGTGAGTGACCCGGCCCCGCCCGCAGGCGGCTCACCGGTTCTCTCCGGTGGGAAGAACCGTCTGAACGCAGTCCGCGGCCGGCCGGCCACGGCCGTCGGCGCGGGAATACTCCTCAGCCGGGTGACGGGCCTGGCTCGCGATATGGCCGTCGCCGGCTTCCTGGGCACCAGCCTGGTCGCCGACGCCTACTGGGCGGCCATCAAGATCCCCAACATCATCCGTAATCTCCTCGGTGAGGGGACCCTGTCCGCTTCATTCGTGCCCGTGTACTCGGAGTTGCTCGGAAGCGAGGGCCAGGCCTCGGACACATCCAGTCGCCTCGCGTCTTCCGTCCTGGGGATCGTACTCACCGCCGCGGTTCTGATGAGCGCCCTCGGGGTCATACTGGCCCCGTGGATCACTGACGTCGTGATGCTCGGGGCGGCAGAGGAGTCCCGCCAGCTCACCACGCAACTGGTGCGCATCCTGTTCCCGATGTCGGGAACTCTGATCGTGGGAGCCTGGTTCCTGGGCGTACTCAACAGCCACGGGAGGTTCTTCCTTCCTTTCGTCGCTCCCACGGTATGGAATGTCTGCCAGATCGGAGGCCTGTTCGCGGCCCGGGCCCTTGGCAGCGACCGCTTCGCGCAGGCGCTGGCATGGTCGGCCCTGGCGGGGAGCGTGCTCCAGGTGGCGATCCAAATCCCCGAAGCCCGCAGACTGAACGGCTCGGTGCGGCCCGGGCTCGACTGGGGATGGGAGCCGGTCCGAAGGGTGGCGCGCAACACGCTGCCCGTCATTTCGAGCCAGGGCATCTTCCAGCTGTCCACGCTGGTGGACATCTCGCTTGCGACGCTGGTCGGCACGAGCGCCATGTCAGCCCTCGGCTATTCCCAGAGACTGATGTACCTGCCGATCAGCCTGTTCGGAATCGCGGTCGCGGCGTCATCTCTCCCGGACATGTCCCGGAACGCCACCGCGGAGAGACTGAGGCCGCGCCTGGTCAATGGCTTCTTCCAGATCCTGTTCTTCGTCCTCCCCGCCGCGGTGTGCTTCCTGATGTTCGGCGACCTGATCACTCGCCTGGTGTACCAGCGTGGCGCATTTTCCGAGACCAGCACCGTCCTCGTTGCCGCGGTGCTCGGGACTTATGCCCTGGGCCTGGTGGCTTCGAGCTCTCTCAAGCTGTTCGCCAGCGGATTCCACGCTCTGCAGGACACTCGGACGCCCATGGTGCTCGCGGCAGTGTCGGTCACCGTCGGGATCGGCTGCGCCGTCCTGTTCACGCTCGTGGCCCGCTCTCGTCTGCCGGCTCCGTATGGACCGTTCGCCGCCATGGGAATCGCTCTCGGTGGTGCGATCGGCTCCTGGCTCAACCTGCTGCTTCTGTGGTCCCGGCTCGGCCGACGCCTCGGCCCGCTGTTCGAGGGCACGGCAGCGAAGGCGGTCATCCGTCTCGCCGTCGGAGCCGGTGTGGCTGCGCTCGCCGCCGGAGCGACCAGGGCGTGGCTGGCGCCGCGCCTCCCGGGCTCAGGCTTCCTTTCCAGTCTGGCGCTCTTCGCGGCCGTCGGAGGGGCGGGAGCGGTGCCCTATCTCGTGATCGCCCGGCGTCCGCCCGTGATCCTCCCGGAGGAGCCGACGGGATGAGCGGTGATCTGCTGCGGGAGCAACTGAAGACGCTGCCGAACCGTCCCGGCGTCTACCTGTTCCGCTCGGCGGAGGGAGAGGTTCTGTACGTGGGGAAGGCCAGTTCGCTGCGCAGTCGGGTCCGGAGCTACTTCGGGAGCGGAGCGGAACGGTCCTTCAAGGGCCGGGAGCTGTCGAAGCGCGCGACCTCGGTCGAGACCTTCCTCACCGGAACGCCGGCAGAGGCGCTCCTGCTGGAATCCAACCTGATCAAGGAGCACTCGCCCCGGTTCAATATTCAGTTGAGGGACGACAAGACCTTTCCGTACGTCAAGGTCACGGTCAGCGAGCCGTTTCCGAGGATACTGGTCACCCGACGTCTTCAGCCTGACGGATCCCGTTACTTCGGCCCTTTCACCGACGTCGGAGCGATGCGCCGCGCCCTGCGCATGATTCGCCAGATGTTCACCGTGCGAAGCTGCCATTACGACCTTCCCGTCACCGCCCCCGACCGACCGTGCCTGGACTACTTCATAGACCGGTGCCGGGCACCCTGCGTCGGCAAGCAGTCGGAGGCCGAGTACGGCGCGATGATCGACCGGATCCTCGACATTCTCTCCGGACACACGGCTCGGCTCAAGCGGGACGTGCGCCAGGAAATGGAGGAGGCATCCGACAGCATGGAATACGAGCGGGCCGCAGAGCTCAGGGACGTTCTCCGTGGGATCGAGGCCTTCGACAGAAGGCAGCTCTCGATCGATTCGCGGGGCGGTGACCGGGATGTGCTGGGGATAGCCGCGGACGACACGGAGGCCTGCTGCGTCTTCCTGCGGGTACGGGAGGGGAAGCTCCTCGGCCGCAACGTCCACTTCCTGCGGTTCGTGGAGGGAAGCGACCTGGCGGCGATCGTCTCGGCCGCCGTGACCGGCCCTTACCTGCGGGGCGACGACCTGCCGCCGGAATTGATCGTACCGGCAGACTTCTCGGATCGCGCCCTGGTCGAATCCGTGCTCGCGAATAACCGCGAAGGCCCGTTCGGCATCCGCGTCCCCCAGCGCGGGATGAAGCGACGGCTGCTCGAGCTGGCCGAGCGCAACGCGGCGCACATCCTGGCGGAGCGCTCCGAACTCGAGGGAAGCGGCCGCGAGGAGGCGACGCCCCCTCCGGCTGCACGCGCCCTGGCGGTCACGTTCGGCCTCGAGTCCCCGCCACGGGACGTGGCCTGCTTCGACATCTCCACTCTGAGCGGGCGCGACTCGGTCGGAAGCGCGGTGTGGCTGCGCGACGGGATCCCCCGGACGAAGGAGTACCGGCGCTTCCGCATCCGGGAGACGGAAGACGGGAGGACGGACGACTATTCCATGATGCAGGAAGTGGTCGGAAGGTACTTCGCGCGCCGCGTCCAGGAAGGAGGACCGATTCCGGACCTCGTGGTCATCGATGGAGGCAAGGGGCAGCTCGGCGCGGCGCTCCACGCGATGGAGAGTTCCGGCGTGTCCGACATTCCCGTCGTCGCTCTCGCCAAGCGAAACGAGGAGGTGTTCGTCCCGGGCACTCCCGACCCGATATGCCTCGATCGCCGCAACGAAGGGCTCCGCTGGCTTCAGCGGGCTCGAGATGAAGCCCACCGATTCGCCATCGGCTACAATCGCAAGCTCCGCGCTCGGCGCACTCTGCGGTCTCGCATTTCGGAGATCCCGGGGGTGGGGCCGGCGAGGGAGAAGGACCTCCTGCGCGAGTTCGGGAGCCTTGAGGCGATCCGGCGTGCAAGCGCCGAGGAACTGGTGCGCGTCCCCGGCATCGGTCCGGTCACGGCACGCCGCATCATCGCGGCGCTTTCCGCTCGAGGCGGCGGTGAGCGAGAGCGGCATGACGAACCGCCGCGTGGAGCCTCGTAGAAGCCTCGGGACGAGACGCTCCGCGCGGAAACATGCTCGCCGGTGAAGCGTACTACAGGACACGGGGCTTGCTACCCGCCAACACGGGTGGCAGGATGCTCCCGGGCTCCTCTCCGGGCGGGGAGAACCTGGGGATCATTCGGTGGTAGCCAAGTCGGGGGTCACCACCTTCGACAACTGACTGCAATTGGTAAACTTGAGGTAATCATGCTCAGACATTCGTTGAGGTTTGGTGTCACGGCTGCAATGATCGCGGCGTTCGGATTGCCCGTGACCCTGTTCGCGCAGGAATGTGCCGAAAAGGGCAACCAGCACACACGCGGCGCCGATGTCGAACTGAGCTACGCGGCGCGTCGAGATGACCCGCAGCCCAAGGAAACCCGCTACGCCAGGGCGATCGAGAAGCTGGAGGTCACCCTCAACGACGACGATCCCCTGCCGCGCGCATACCTTCTCGCGGGCCAGGCCTACCTGGGGCTGCGCGACTACGCCGGGGCGGACTCGATGCTCACGAAACTGGTCGCCGCCGAGCCCGGCTGTTCCGACCTGGCCGATGAGCTGCGGTTCAATGCCTGGGTTCCACTCTACAACGCGGGCATCAATTCGCTGCGAGCCGGTGATCAGGCGACCGCGCTCGACTCTTTCCTGGAGGCGAACCTGATCTTCGCCGACGCGCGGTCGCTCACCAACGCGGCGAACATCTATCAGCTCCAGGGCGACAACGCCCGGGCGCTGGAGTTGTACGAGCAGGCCCTCGCCGCCGGCGGCGAGCCGGAGATGATCCGGGCCGCCAGCATCAACATGGCCGAGCTGCTGATTGCCGAGGGACGCGCCGAAGAAGCTCTGGCGATCTACTCGGACTACGCCGCCGCGCACCCGGAGGACGTGCTCGGGCTGCTCAACTACGCGGTCGCCCTGATGGACTCGGGAGACCAGGAAGGGGCCGAGGCCCTGTTCGAGCAACTGATGGCGCGCGACGACCTGAGCTTCCGACAGTGGTCACAGGTCGGGATCGGGTTCTACCGGGCCCAGGACTTTGCCCAGGCCGCGCAAGCGTTCGAGCACGCTCACGACCTGAGCCCGTACAACAAGGAGACGCTCGAGAACCTGGCCAACACCTACTACCAGGCGGAGAGATACGAGGACCTTCTGCCGATAGCCTCCCAACTGGTCGAGCGCTATCCGCTGGAGTCCGTCAACTACAACCTCCTCGCCAACGCCCAGCGCGAGCTCGGTGACGCGGACGCGGCGCTGGCCGTGCTCGAACGGAGGGATGGGCTCGGCTTCGAGTTCCTGCGCTCCCAGCTCGCCCCCGTCTCCGAGGGCGTCTACAGCGTGGAGGGGCAGGTGATGAACAAGAGGGAGGCCAGCGGCTCGGAGGTCGAGATACCGGTTCAGCTCCTCGGTGACGATGGACAGGTCCTGATGAGCGAAGACCTGACGATCGCGATGCCGGCCGAGGGTGAAATGACCTCCTTCCTCTTGCAGTTCCAGACCGAGGAACCCGTTGCAGGGTTCCAGTACGGGCAGGACGGTTCGCAAAGCGGGTCCTGACCGCCGGCCTGACTCGGAACGGGCGGGGATTCGAATCGGATCTCCGCCCGTTTTGCCGTATTCGTCGCCGTGTATTGACTGGCGCCATCAGCAGAATGGCTGTCCTATCCCGATTCCAAGGAACCCAGCATGGTCCGCGTCGCGCGTGTGAGACGCAACTCGATCGGCGCCGACCTCGAGATTCCTGCCGGTGCGGTTCTGATCGCCATCAATGGACGAGACCTCGGCGACTCACTCGACCTGATGTTTCACGAGGCCGACGCGGAGATCCTGCTGGAGGCACGCCTCCCCGACGGACAGGCCGTGACGTACGAGATCGAGAAGCACCCGGACGAGAGTCTCGGGCTGGTTCCGGAAACCGACAAGGTGCGCCGCTGTACCAACGCCTGCCCATTCTGCTTCGTGAAGGGGAACCCCAAGCTGAGCCGGTTGAGGCAGCCCCTGTACGTGAAAGACGACGACTATCGTCTTTCATTCATGTTCGGCCATTACGTGACGCTCACCAATCTCCGGGATGAAGACTGGGATCGGATATTAGAGCAGAGGCTGAGCCCGCTGTACGTGAGCGTGCACGCGACCGACCCGGAGGCCCGGCTCAGGATGCTGATCAACCCCCGGTCTCAGCTGATCGGGGAGCACCTGGACCGGCTCGCCGACGGTGGAATTCAGGTGCATGCGCAGGTCGTGCTCTGCCCCGGGATCAACGACGGCGAGGTGCTCGCGCGCACGATCGAGGACCTCTACGCCCGCGGTGAAAGCGTCCTGTCGCTGTCGATCGTTCCGGTAGGGCTCACTGAGTTCAACTCGGACCGAGGCGTCCGCCCGCTCGAGCGCGAAGAATGCGTCGAGAGCCTGCTTCTGGTAGACGCCGTGCGGGAGCGGGCGATTATCGAGCGGGGGCGGGGCTGGTGCTACGCGGCGGACGAGCTGTTCCTGCAGGCGGGTCTCGATCTGCCGGGCCCCGCCTACTTCGACGATCACGAGCTCGTCGCCAACGGCGTGGGGGCCGTCTCCTGGCTCCTCTCGGCCGCGCGCGCCGAGATCGGGGAGCTTTCCTCGATGAACGGCCGGAGGATCGCGCTCGTCACGGGAAGCTCCATGAAGCCCTTCCTGACGGACCTGGCGGACGAAATCGCGGCCGCAACCGGCGCTACGCTCGTGACGGTCGAGGCGCGGAACACTCTGTACGGCCCAATGGTGACCACGGCCGGCCTCCTCGGAGGAGCGGACTACTCCCGAGCCCTCCACCCTTACCGGGACTTCGACCTCGCACTGTTCACCAGGTCCGCCCTGAACGACCAGGATCTGTTTCTCGATGACCTGTCTCTCGCCGAATTGAGGCGAGAGCTGCCCGAGCTGAAGATATGCCCATCGGAACACGTGACGGACACGCTGCTGGCTCAGTAGGACTGCCGACGGTAGCGATCGTGGGACGTCCCAACGTCGGGAAGTCCACGCTGTTCAATCGCATCGTCGGCCGACGACTCGCCATCGTGGCTGAGCGAAGCGGCGTCACCCGGGATCGGCAGTTCGCCGAGGCGGAGTGGAGCGGACGGGACTTCCTGCTCGTTGACACCGGGGGGATCAGTGACGTGCCCGAGCGACCTCTGGATCGGGAAGTCCGCGAGCAGGTGATCGAGGCCATCGAGAGGTCGCAGGCGATCGTGTTCGTGGCGGATGGACGCGCCGGGGTGCACCCGGTGGACGAGCACGTGGCGGATCTCCTGCGGCGATCCGGTCACCCCGTCGTGCTCGCGGTCAACAAGCTGGATGACCCGGCCAACGCGATGGCTCAGCACGAATTTCACTCCCTCGGACTGGGTGAGCCGGTCGCGGTCTCCGCGTTGAGCGGGAAGGGAAGCGGCGACCTGCTGGACCGTGTGGTCGAGGCTCTGCCCCGGCTCGAAGAGGGGGAGACGGCCCCGGTCGGACTGCGCATCGCCGTGATCGGCAAGCCGAACGTGGGCAAGTCCAGCTTCGTCAACAGCCTCCTGGGTGAAACACGCGTTCTGGTGCACGACGAGGCCGGTACCACGAGAGACGCCATCGACACGTTCCTGGACTTCGAGGGCGAGCGTGTATGCCTCATCGACACGGCCGGCCTGCGCCGCCGGTCACGGGTAGATGACGACGTGGAGTTCTACAGCAGGCTGCGCGCCACCTCCGCTATCCAGAGGTCCGAGGTGTGCCTGCTGGTCGTCGATTGCGCCGCCGGCGTGACCAATCAGGACTTCCGGATCGGCGAGGAGGCGTGGGAGGCGGGAAGAGGGCTCGTGCTCGTCGCCAACAAGTGGGACCTGATCGGCGACCGGGGGCCCGATGCACTCGCTGCGTTCGAAAGGGACCTTCGTGAACGCGCACACTATCTGAGGTGGGTTCCGATCGTCACGACCTCGGCGCTGTCCGGCAAGCGGGTTCACCGTGTCCTGGAACTGGCCCGCGAGGTGCAGAAGCAGCGCTCCCGGAGGATCCCGACGGCGGAGGTAAATCGAGTGCTCCGGGCCCTGGTCGATCGCAAGCAACCTCCGCAGGGCGGAAGAGGGGATGTGAGGATATACTACGGCAGTCAGGTCGACGTTGCCCCGCCCGTGTTCGTCCTTTGGTCGAACCGGCCGCAGGACCTGAAGACCTCGTACGTGCGCTACGTGTCGAACGGGTTTCGCCGGGAGTGGGGCTTCGAAGGTTCACCCATTCGGATCTCCGCGCGCCAGCGAGCCGAAGCGGAGCGCGGCGGCCGGTCGTCCAGGAAGCGAGCGAACGACGAGTGACGATCTTCCTGCTGGCCGCTTCCGCCTATCTCATGGGGTCGATTCCCACCAGTTACCTCGTGGGCCGCATGCGCGGGATCGATCTTCGCCAGCACGGCAGTGGCAATCTGGGCGGAACCAACGCGTATCGGGTCATGGGCGCTG
>CANPVW010000033.1 GCA_947581745.1 Candidatus Benthicola azotiphorus | reverse complement strand
TTCTCCTGATTCTCTCCTGGTCCCTCTCGGGCCTGGACTCCTCACAGGCGTTAGGTCTCACACGGTTGCTGCGGAGCACCGTGCTGGCGCCGTTCCTCGCTGCTGACGCAGCCTATGAGCGTCGCGCGGCCCTCGCCATCCGGGCCGCGGACCTGGAGGCGGAGCGAGACGAGCTCTACGTACGCCTGCAGGCGGCCACCGACCTGGAACGTGAGAATCGAGAGCTGAGGGCGTACCTGTCCCTGCCGGAGCGGGTTCCCGGCTCTTTCGTGATCGCAGAACTCGTCCCCGGCCGCCCGTCCATCGGTGATTCCCACACCTTTCTCCTGCGCGGTGCGGGTCTGGTCGGGATTCAGGTTCCCACGGGCGTAAGCGTTCCCGATGGCCTCGTGGGAGTGCTCCGCTCGGTTTCCGGGGGCAGCGGGTTCGGCGAATTCTGGACGCACCCGGACTTCCGGGTCAGTGTCCGGTCGGCTACCGGCGGCGCGACGGGCATCGCGCGGTCGTTCGTCGGCGAGGGCGGCGAGAGGCTTATGCTGGTGGAGGGCGTGCCTTACCAGGCGAGGATGGCCGAGGGCGCGATTCTGGAGACTGCGGGCCTGGGTGGGGTGTTCCCGGCCGGCATCCGTGTCGGCACCGTAATCGCGGAGTCCGACTCGCGGTCAGGGTGGTCGCACAGCTATCTGGTCGAGCCGGCGGTACAGCCGGGCGCCGTGCGAGCGGTCACGGCCTGGAAGAGGGCGCCAATGGAATCGAACGGCGAGGATCCGGGTCCGGCGGAGGTGTCCGGAGAGGCCCCCGGAGCGGGGGAGGAGGGCACGGGTGGCGGGCTCTAGGCGTGGCGTCAGCCCCGACGTCGTTCTGGTCGTGACTCTCGTGCTGGTGCATTTCACGATGTACCGCTTCCTCGTTCGATGGCCGGCGATGCCCAACTTCCTGATCGGAGGACTGCTGCTGGCCGCACTGCATCTGCGGGCCGGTTACGCGGCCTTCGTCGGGCTCTGCCTGGGCGTCCTGGAGGCCGCGATGGGCCTCGAGGGTATGGGGACGATATCGATGGTGTTCACGGTGCTGGGGTACCTGGCTGCCCGGTCCCGGGACCTACTGTTCGCGGACGCGCGCTACTACGTCTTCATCTACCTGTTCTTCGGAACCTGGGTGGGGGAGATCTCCCTGATGGTCGTGATGCCTGGCGGCCCAGGTCTCCTCAAGGGGCTCGTGCTGGCACCGGTCAGCGCGCTCACGACCGCCGTCGTATGCGGTCTCGCCGAGTCCATGGCCACCAACCTCCGCCGACCGTGATCGACGAGTGACCGGAGGCGAGGCCGCCCGCCTGAGCCGGGCCCGGAGAGCGAGAGGGGCAGCGGTGCTGCTCGGCATCGTGGTCGTCGTTCTCGCGGCCGCGTTCTTTCGGCTTCAGGTTCTCGGCAGCGGGTCCTACGAGCTCCAGTCGAGGAACAACCGGCTGCGCCCCATCCCGATTCCGGCTGCGAGGGGCGCGATATACGATCGTCACGGAGAGCTGCTGGCCGAGAGCATCCCGGGCTATTCCATCTCACTGCTTCCCGCCCCGCCTGATTCGGCCCGCGCCACCCTGGAGAGATTGTCCGGATACCTGAATCTCGGGCCCTCCGACGTGGAAGCCATTCTGGAGCGCCGGGGCAGGAATCCTCAGCTGCCAGTGCTCGTCAAGGATGATCTGAGCTTCGGGCAGGTCGCGGCGGTCGAGGAACGACGGCCTGAGTTCCGGCTGGTCGTCGTCGATACGCACCCCCGGCGCCGCTACCCGGCGGGGTCGGTCGCGGCGCACGTGATCGGATACGTGGGTGAGATCAGTGAGTCCGAGCTGGACAGCGACGCGTTCGTGGAGTACGAGGCAGGCCGCATCGTCGGCAAGCAGGGGGTCGAGCGTTCGTACGAATCGCTGCTGGCCGGCAGCGCCGGGACGCGCTACGTGGAGGTCAACGCACGGGGTTCCATAGTACGTGAGTTCCCTTCCGACCTGGCGCGGCCCGCCGAGCCCGGTACGGACCTGACGCTGTCCCTCGACCTGGGACTGCAGGAATTCGCCGACTCGATCTTCCCGGATGATGATCGGGGCGGCGTGGTGGCCATCGATCCGCGCAACGGAGAGGTCCTGCTTCTCTACAGCCATCCGAGCTTCGACCCGAACCTGTTCGTGGGAGGGATCAGCGAGAAGGACTGGGCGTCTATCCGCGATGACCCCCGTCAGCCGATCCTCAACCGGGCCGCGGCGGCCCTATATCCTCCCGGCTCCACCTGGAAACTCGTCCTCGCCACGCTGGCGATGCGGGCGGGCGTCGTGGGAATCGACACGTACATGCCGACGGCCTGTCGGGGGGCACTCCAATATGGCCGGCGGGCCTTCAGGTGCTGGAAGCCCGAGGGCCACGGTCCGCTGGCTCTTTCGGGGGCCATCAAAGAGAGCTGCAACGTGTATTTCTACCAGCTCGGGCTTCGCCTGGGGCTGGACGCGTTCCTGTCAGGGGTGGATGGCCTGGGCTTCAACCAGGCGACCGGCCTGGACCTTCCAGGCGAGATCTCGGGTCGCTTTCCACCGTCCCGAGACTGGTACGATCGCCGTTTCGGAAAGCGGGGCTGGACCGAGTCCGTCGTCTTGAACCTGGCGATCGGGCAGGGTGAAACGGAGCAATCCCTCCTGAGGATGGCGCAGTTCTATTCCGCGTTGGCCACGGGAAGGTCGCCTGTCGTTCCGCACCTCCTGCAATCGGAGGTGCTCGATCAGGTGCGGGAGAACTGGAGTCTGGACCTGCCGGAGGCCAGACGCCTGGAGCTCGTTTCTGCCCTCAAACGAGTCGTCAACGAGCCCGGGGGAACCGCTTACTGGCACAGGCCCCGTGAGTGGGTAATGGCCGGAAAGACCGGCACGGCGCAGAATCCGCACGGCGAGCCGCATTCGTGGTTCATCGGATTCGCTCCCGCGGATGATCCGAGGATCGTCATAGTGGCGATCGTCGAGAACGGCCACCCGGACGACCGGACATCGAGAGCCGTGCCGTTCGCTTCGCAGGTCGTGTCCCGCTATCTGAGAGACGAGGGAGTGCCTCCGGATCGTCCGCTGGAGGGACCTGTGGCGTCGCCGCCAGCCAGCGTGGCCGGCGCGGGGGGAGTGGGGCAGTGAGGCGGGGGCGCGCGACCCGTCTGGGCAGTCTGGGCGATCCGGCGCTGCTCGCCGCCGCCTTGCTTCTGGCGGTACTCGGCATCGGGATGATCTGGTCCGCGGGACAGGTCGATCTCCCGTCGGCGGTGATGGGAGCGTGGCGCCGCCAGCTGGCGTGGCTGGGCGTCGCGATTCTGGGGTTTGGCCTGGCGAGCCGGGTTCCGATGCGCTGGCTGGAGTGGGCCACCCCGTGGATCTACGCCTTTTCGATCCTCCTGCTGCTCGTGGTTCTGGCCGTGGGCGGCGGTCCGAACACTCGAAGCTGGCTCCGTCTGGCGGGATTCTCCTTCCAGCCCGCCGAGCTGGCAAAACTGGCCACCATCCTGCTGCTCGCCCGGATACTGGGCTCGCGAAAGGAGCCCCAGGCCAATCTGTTCGAGCTGTGGAAGCCGGTCCTCATCGTGGCCGTGCCGTTTCTCCTCGTCATGGCGCAGCCGGACCTCGGCAGCGCGCTCATCTTCGTCGTCATCCTGGTGAGCGCGCTGTACTGGGCAGGCACTCCGCTGTTCACGATATTCATGCTCGTGAGTCCCGGGGTGAGCATGATCCTCGGCTTTTCGTCCGCGATCTGGGGAGTGTGGTTCGTCGTCGTCGTTCTCGGTCTGTACCTTCGGCGACCGTTCATGGCAGAGGCCGTGGCCGTCGCGCTGGCGAATCTCGCAGCGGGTGCGCTGGCGACGCCGCTGTGGAACCGGCTGGCTCCTTACCAGCAGCGGCGCCTCGTGGTCTTTCTCGATCCGGATGTCGATCCGAGGGGCGCCGGGTGGCACCTCATCCAGTCGAAGGTGGCGATCGGCTCGGGCGGCATGACCGGGCAGGGGTTCGGCCACGGTCCGCAGAAGAGACTCGCGTTCCTTCCCGAGCAGCACACCGACTTCATCTTCTCCGTCGTGGGTGAGGAACTCGGATTGATAGGGGTCCTCGCCTTCCTCCTGCTCCTCGCGTGGTTTCTGAGGCGTGTGCTCCGGGTTGCCGCGGAGGCCACCCAGGGATTCGGGAGCATGGTGGCGTTCTGCTTCTTCGCCGTCTGGTTCGCTCACCTCGTGATCAACGTGGGAATGACCGTGGGCCTGATGCCGGTCACGGGTCTGCCGCTGCCCTTCATCAGCTACGGGGGCTCCTTTCTCCTGACGACTTTCGTCGGTCTGGGACTCGTCTGCCGGGCGGCTCTCGAAACCTGAGCGAGTGCTCACGTGCGGTGCGGGGTTCGCCCCGGGTTGCAGGCCGGTTATATTCAAATCTTCCCCAGCCCCGATTGAGCGAGGCAGAATGGCCTGGTTCCGCAAGGAAAAGCAGAAGTTGGTAGCACAGAAGCGCGAGCTCGCGGCCGATGTCTGGGAGAAGTGCGATGGCTGCGGCGAAATCCTCTACACACGACGCCTGGAGGAGAATCGCCGAGTCTGTCCCGAGTGCGGACACCACTTCCAGATATCGGCGCCGGAGTATGTTGACCTGCTGTTCGACGACGGGTTGACCGAGGAGTTCGATCCCGGTCTTCGCTCGTCGGATCCGCTCGAGTTCGTCGACTCGAAGCCCTATCCGCTGCGGATCGCCCAGGCAGAGGAGAAGGTCGGGACGTACGACGCCGTGCTCACGGGCGTTGGAAGAATCGAAGGTCGCGAAGTATGTGCGGGGATCATGGACTTCGGGTTCATCGGGGGCTCGATGGGCTCGGTCGTCGGAGAGAAGATCGCCCGCATGGTGGAGCAGGGAGTCGAGCGCTCGTCCCCCGTGCTGATCGTCTCCGCGTCGGGTGGCGCGAGGATGCAGGAGGGGATCTTCTCGCTCATGCAGCTCGCGAAGACGTCGGCGGCTCTTCAGCGACTGGCGAGCGCGGGTCTGCCTTACATCAGCATTCTCACCCACCCGACCACGGGAGGCGTGACTGCCAGCTACGCCATGCTGGGCGATGTGAACCTTGCGGAGCCCGGCGCCCTGATCGGTTTCGCCGGCCCGCGCGTCATCAAGGAGACGATTCGGCAGGATCTTCCGGACGGGTTCCAGCGTTCCGAGTTCCTGCGTGAACACGGAATGGTGGATCGGATCGTCCCCCGGGGCGAGATGCGGGACACCGTAGCCTTGCTCCTGCACCACATGACCTGAGCGCCATCGACCTTCGGACTGTCTACCGCTTCCGTCTCCCTTGTCCGCTCTGAACCAGCTCCTCGAGCGCCGGCCGGCCCACCACATCCAGTGGGGTCTCGACAGGACCCTCGCCATGCTCCGTTCCCTCGAGGACCCGCACCTCGGGATCGACGCCGTACACGTCGCGGGCACGAACGGGAAGGGGTCGACGGCCGCACTCCTCGAGTCCGTCCTGCGTGCCGGGGGTCGAGTCACCGGCCTGTACACGTCGCCGCACCTGTCGGAGTTTGCCGAGCGCATTCGCATCGACGGCGAGCCCGCGGACCGGAGGTTGCTGGAGCGGTGTGCCGAGGACGTCCTGGTCCTGGCGGAGCGAGAGGACGCATCGTTCTTCGAATCCGCGACCGTCCTGGCCTTCCTGGCTTTCCGACGCGCCCGCTGCGACGCGATGGTCGTGGAGGTGGGTCTCGGCGGCCGGCTGGACGCTACCAACGTGCTGAGACCCCGCGTCAGCGCGATCACGTCACTCGACCTGGATCATGCGGATTACCTCGGCGACACTGTGGAGCTGGTGGCGGCGGAGAAGGCCGGCATACTGAAGGCAGGAGTGCCGACCGTGCTCGGCCGGATGACGCCCGGACCACTGGCCGTGGTCCGAGACAGGGCCCGGGAACTCCGCGCTCCGCTGGATGTGTACGGCACGGACTTCGAGGCGCGCGAGGTCTCGACCGCCCTGGACGGAACGAGGTTCAGCTACAGTTCAAGCGGGTGGGCGGATGGTGTTCGAGTGAATATTCCGTTGATAGGGCCGCAGCAGGCGAGGAACGCGGCGATCGCGATCCGCTGTCTCGAAAGATGGGACACGGGGACGACACGTACTGGACTGGTCGAGGGCCTCGCGGCCGTCAGGTGGGCGGGGCGATTCGAGGTGTTCGAGGCGAGCCGGGGCTGCTGGGTGCTCGACATCGCGCACAACCCCGAGGCGACGCGAAACCTCGCGGCACTGATCGAGCAGCTGCCGCTTCCGCGGCCGCTGGTCCTGCTGCTGTCGATTCTGGGAGACAAGCCGTGGAGGGAGATGCTCGGGCCGCTGCTGGAGGTCGTCTCCGCATCCGTGTTCACCATCGCACCATCGTCGCCAGGGCCGCGACGCTGGCGGCTGGACGACGCGTTGCAGGCGGTCCAGGCAGCGGTGGTGGAGGTGGAGCCCGATTTCGGGCGCGCCATGGCGCGCGCGAGGGAACTCGCGGGCGATGGGACGGTACTCGTGACCGGATCCGCCCATACGGTGGGCGATGCACGGAGCATGCTGTTCGACGAGTGGAACGGGAGAGAGCTGGATGAAATATGATCCTGAGGCCGTGAGGCCGATGAGGGACGAGCTGGTTCGCCTCGGTGCTGAGGAGCTGGTCAGCCCCGAGGACGTCGACCGGGTTCTCGGGAGCTCCGAAGGCACGACGCTGCTGGTGATCAACTCGATCTGTGGCTGCGCGGCAGCCAACGCGCGCCCGGCGATAGCGATGTCCAGGGGGCACGAGACGCAGCCGGATCGGATCGTCACGGTGTTTGCCGGCCAGGACGTGGACGCGACGGATCGGGCCAGGGAGTATATCGAGGGATTCCGCCCCTCGAGTCCGTCTATCGCGCTCTTTCGGCAGGGCAGGCAGGTATTCATGCTGGAGCGGCACCAGATCGAAGGACGCGAGGTGACGGACATCGCAACGGAGCTCAAGGGGGCTTACGACCGGTTCTGCGGCGCCGCCTGAGCCTTCGACCGCGGGCCTGACGTGAGACTGGAGCGCCGACCCCCGGGTCGGCGCTTTCTGTTGCCGGTCGCGAGACGCGTCAGATACATTGGCGATCCATGACTACGTCCAGCTTGCCCGGCTTCCGGGATTTCTATCCGGCCGATCTGGCCCTTCGCTCGCACATCTTCCATACCTGGAGGGAGGTGGCGCAGCGCTACGGTTTCGTGGAGTACGACGGCCCACCGCTCGAGAGCCTCGAGCTCTACACGAAAAAGTCGGGGGCCGAGATCGTAGGGCAGCTGTATGGGTTCACGGACCAGGGGGGGCGCGAGGTTGCCCTGCGGCCCGAGATGACCCCGACCTTCGCGCGCATGGTCGCTGCCCGGGCCGGCGGGCTTCCGAAGCCGATCAAGTGGTTTTCGATACCGCAGCTGTTCCGGTACGAGAGACCGCAGAAAGGGCGTCTACGCGAGCACTTTCAGCTGAACCTGGACATCGTCGGGGAGACCTCGGTGGCGTCGGATGCGGAGGTCGTGGCTGCGGCCATCGACGTTCTCAGGGCCTTCGGGCTGGGGTCTGAGGACTTCGTCGCACGTTACTCGGACAGGCAGCTCATCGCGGCGGTGATGATCGAGATGGGGGTTCCGGAGCCGTCGCTGCCCGCGGCGTTCGCCGCGCTCGACAAGGCGGACAGGGAGTCCAAGGAGTGGATCCTGGATCGGCTGCTCGAGGCCGGGGTGGAGAACGCCGGGACGAGGGAGCGCCTGACGGGCCTGAAGGACCTGACGCTCGACGAGCTGTCGGCGCGCTTTTCGCACGTGGACGTCGTGGTCGCGAGAGTGGAACGGCTCGGGCTGTTCCGGCGTCAGATAGAGGCGGCGGGACTCGGGGAGTTCGTCCTGCTCGATCCAGGCCTGGTGAGGGGGCTCGCCTACTACACGGGTCTCGTATTCGAGTTGTGGGACCGCGAGGGCAGGTTCCGGGCGATCTGCGGCGGCGGACGTTACGACGACCTGCTGGAGTCTGTCGGGGGCCCGGATCTGCCGGCGCTCGGTTTCGGCATGGGAGACGTGGTGCTCGGGGAGCTGCTGCGGGATCGTGGACTGGTCCCGCACAGCGAGGCGGCGCTGGACGACTTCGTGGTTCACGTATCGGAGGAGGTGCTGCCGGAGGCGCTTCGAATAGTGCACCAGTTGCGAGCGGCCGGTCGACGAGTCGGTTTCGACTACAGGAGCCGGGCGGTCGGCAAACAGTTCAGGGCCGCGGACCAGGCCGGCGCTGGTCGGGTCATCGTCGTGGGACCCGAGGAAGTGGCCGCCGGAGAGTGCGTTGTGCGGATGATGGATACGGGGGATGAAGTCAGGCTTTCGACCTCGGACCTGGTCGGTGGTTCGAGCGGGAGGCCTTCGTGAACGTGAACGTCCGGGCGGGGGCCCGGTGTGGGAGATGATGGAGTATGGGGAACGGTAAGGGGCTGACACCCCAGGGCGAGGACTTCTCGGCCTGGTACAACGAGATCGTGCAGCAGGCGGAGCTCGCCAGCCACTCGCCGGTGCGGGGTTGCATGGTCATCCGCCCGTATGGGTATCGGATCTGGGAGCTCATGCAGGCAGCGCTGGACGGGATGTTCAAGGCCACGGGACACCAGAACGCATACTTCCCGCTGTTCCTCCCGAAGTCGGCACTCGATCGGGAGGCCCAGCATGTAAAAGGCTTCGCGCCCGAGACGGCGATCGTCACGCACGCGGGCCACGCACAGCTCGAGGAACCCCTGGTCGTCCGGCCGACATCGGAGGCGATCATCTGGCCGATTCTCGGCGACTGGATTCACTCCTACCGGGACCTCCCCGTCCTCCTGAACCAGTGGGCGAACGTCGTCCGGTGGGAGCTGCGGACCCGTCCGTTTCTGCGCACGACGGAGTTCCTGTGGCAGGAGGGACATACCGCACACGCCGATGAAGCGGAGGCGGAAGAGGAGACCCGCAGGATGCTCGGGGTCTACCGGACGTTCATGGAAGAGTGGATGGCCATGCCGGTGATCACCGGCTTGAAGACGGACGCCGAGCGCTTCGCCGGTGCGTTGCGGACCTACGCGTGCGAAGCGCTCATGAAGGACAACAAGGCGCTGCAGGCAGGTACCAGCCATAACCTGGGCCAGAACTTCGCCCGGGCGTTCGACGTGCGGTTCCAGACGGAGGAGGGGGAGCACGTCTATGTCTGGAGCACGTCCTGGGGCGTGTCCACGAGGCTCGTGGGCGCACTGATCATGACGCACGGCGACGATGAGGGCCTCATCCTTCCGCCAAAGCTGGCCCCCTACGAAGCCGTGGTCGTCCCGATATGGCGCGACGAGGAGCAGAAAGAGCTCGTGCTCGAGGCGGGGGCTCACGTGCGGAGGGATCTGGAGGAAGCGGGCGTCAGGGTGCACGTCGACGACCGAGATGGAATGAACCCGGGCTCCAAGTACTACGAATGGGAACGCCGGGGAGTCCCCGTACGACTCGAGATCGGGCCGCGCGACGTGAAGGCCGGGAGTGTGATGGCCGTGCGGCGATTCACTGGACCGGATGCGGACCGGAAGTTCCCGATCCCGGTCGCCGAGTTGCCCGTCCGATTGCCAGCACTCCTGGATAGCATGCAGGGAGAGCTGCTCGCGGCCGCACGTGAGCGCCGCGAGGCCGCCACGATCCGCGGCCTCGAAGACTACGCCGAGTTCCAGGAGCGGATGGATACGGTCGGCGGGTTCGCTTTCACGGGGTGGTGCGGAGACCCGGCTTGTGAACAGAAGGTCAAGGAAGAGACGAAGTCCACCATTCGAGTCATTCCGGACGCCGAGTTTCGGTCTCCGACGCCACCCGCGCGATGTTTGTGCGGTGAGCCGTCGGTCGCGGAAGTCGTCAGGGCCAGGGCTTATTGACCGGGCCGCTCGACGCAGCGGCAAGGGGGTCCAGTGGCAGATCTACGTGAGATCGTCGAGTTTCTCGACGAGTACCTCGGCATCCGGGAAGTCCCGGATTATCCGGGTGCGTGGAACGGCCTCCAGGTGGACTGTCGCTCTCCGATCGACTGCGCGCGTGTGGCAACCGACGCCTGTCAGGCGACGATCGACGAGGCCGCGGGCGACGGCGCGCAGCTTCTGGTCGTTCACCACGGGTTGTTCTGGGGCGAACCGCTGCCCGTGACCGGCCGGTCCTACCGCAGGCTGAAGGCACTGCTCGACGCGGATATGGCCCTCTACGCCGCGCATCTGCCGCTGGACGTGCATCCCGAGATCGGAAACAACGTTCTCCTGGCGCGCGAGCTGGGCCTCGAGGTCGAGGGGACCTTCGGCGCGTGGAAGGAACTGCAGGGGGTCGGGCTGTGGTGTGCGACCGATCTCTCCCTCCGCGAGCTGGCTGAGCGAGTCCGCGGGGCGTGCGGTGCAGATCCGCACATCGTAACGGGAGGACCCGAGCACGTTCGGCGGGTCGGGATCGCCACGGGTGGGGCGTCATCGCTCATCGAGCAGGCCCATCGGGATGGCTTGGATACGTTCGTCACGGGAGAAGGAGGGCATCACACGTTTCACGAGGCAATGGAGCTGGGTGTCAACGTGATCTACGCCGGGCACTACGCGACAGAGACGGCAGGAGTCCGTGCGATCGGCGATCTGCTCGTCGAGCGATACGGGCTGGACTGCCGCTTCCTGGACCACCCGACGGGAATGTGACATGTCCAGGCTTCTCGAACGCGTGTCCCACGCACTGGAGGATCGTTACGAGGTTCTGGACGAGCTCGGACGGGGCGGCATGTCGATGGTCTTCCAGGCCCGGGACATCAAGCACGATCGAACGGTCGCGCTGAAGGTACTGCTGCCCGAGCTCGCCGCTTCCGTCGGTGCGCAGCGCTTCCTCCGGGAGATCGAGATCGCCGCGAGCCTCGTTCATCCTCATATCCTGCCTCTGTACGACTCCGGGGAAGCGGACGGCCTGCTGTTCCACGTGACACCGGTCGTGGAAGGAGAGACCCTCCGGGATCGATTGCGTCGGGAACGATACCTTCCGGTGGAGCAGGCCGTAGGCATCACGGCCGAGATCGCCGATGCACTCGACTTCGCTCACGCTCGAGGCGTGATTCACCGGGACATCAAGCCGGAGAACGTCCTTCTCACCCGGCGACACGCCCTGCTGACCGACTTCGGAATCGCGCGGGCAATCACCCTGGGGGGTGGCGAGCGTCTTACCGAAACGGGCATGGCGGTCGGCACGCCGGCGTACATGAGCCCGGAGCAAGCGCGTGGCGAAGATGTCCTCGATGGCCGCAGCGACATCTACTCGCTGGCTTGCGTGACGTACGAGATGCTCGCGGGCGAGGCTCCGCTCGCCGGCCGATCGCCCCAGATCACGATGGCCCGGAGACAGTCCGAGGCGCCACCCTCGCTGACGTTGCTGAGGGAGACAGTCCCGGAGGCTCTGGACGCCGTGGTGCTCAAGGCCCTTTCGAGACTTCCGGTCGACCGCTTCGCGCAAGCCGCTCAGTTCGGCGATGCCGTCCGGATGGCCTCGGGCGCTGGCACGGGAGGCTACTCGAGCGTCAGCACCCCCGGCGTTCCCGTCCCGGTGGACGGGACGGGCGATCATGGAGTCGCGGCGGGCTCGCGGAGCGGCTCGATCGGGAAGCTGTCGTTCTGGGAGGAGCTGAAGCGAAGGAAGGTCTACAACGTGGGCCTGGTCTATCTCGCGTTCCTGGCTGCGGCGGCCGACCTGGTCTCCAACACGTTCCCGGACTTCCAGCTCGACTCGTGGATCAAGCCGGTCAAGATCGCGCTGATCCTCGGCTTTCCTCTCGCGCTGGGCCTGGCCTGGACCTTCGAGCTCAATCGGGAAGGCGTGCGGCGCACGGGCACTTTCGAAGCCACGAGCGTGAAGGTGCGGCGCTGGCCGTTGATCAGCCGCGGAGCCGTAGCTGCGGCGGTGGTCATCCTCGCCGCCTGGCTCCTGTGGTTCCTCAGTCG
>CANPVW010000032.1 GCA_947581745.1 Candidatus Benthicola azotiphorus | reverse complement strand
TGCCGCATCCGCCTTCCAGCACTGTCTTGCCCGAAAAGAAGTCGGGCTCTACGGGCCGTATCCAGTCGATGAACTGCTGCCGATAGTTGCGGTCCAGCTCCGAGTAGTGCGTCCACTCGTACCCGAAGGCCCGGGCGGTTCGATTCTCGGATCGAGCGAGGAGCGCTGCGAAGCGGGGGACGCCTCTCCGGATCTCGAAAGTCGAGCCGCAGTTACGGCACTGGAGCCTTCCCTCCATGATCTCGCCGCGCTCGTCGCTCGCGGCGTTCAGTTCGAGGTCGGCCCCGCAGTCGGGGCAGGCCAGGTAGTCGAGCAGACGTTCCTTCACACCGGCTTCTCGGCTTCCCAGACGACGTACGTCTTCTTGCCCTGGGACTCGTAGTACGTACGCACCGTCAGCTCGGCGACGAGGCCCAGCAGCACGCTGAGAATGCCGACGAGGATCAGGAGGACGACGAGCAGGGGAAGCGGTGTGGACACCAGGTCGCGGATTCCCGTGATCTTGAGATAGAGGGTGATGAGCCCTACCACGAGCCCTGCGAACAGCGACAACAGGCCGAAACCACCGAAGACGTAGATCGGCTTCGTGGCGTACGATTCCAGGAACTTCACGACGATCAGATCCAGGATGACCTTGAGCGTCCGGTCCAGACCGTAGTGCGAGCTTCCCTTCCGGCGCTCCCGGTGCGTCACGGGAAGCTCGGTGACGCGGGCGCCCTGCCACGTGGCGTAAATCGGGACGAACCGGTGCATCTCTCCGTACAGCCGGACGTTCTCGAGGACGCTGCGTCGGTACGCCTTGAGCGAACAGCCGTAATCGTGCAGCTGCACGCCCGATACGATGGAAATCACCCGATTGGCGATCCTGGATGGAATGCGCCGTGCCCAAGGGTCCCTGCGGTCCTGCCTCCAGCCGCTGACCACGTCGTATCCCTCCGCGAGCTTCGCCAGCAGCCGGGGGATGTCACCGGGGTCGTTCTGGAGGTCCCCGTCGATCGGAACGATGATCTCGCCCCGGGAGTGATCGATCCCCGCCGAGAGCGCCGCCGTCTGCCCGAAGTTCTTCCGGAACCGGATGACTCGAACCCGTGGATCCCCGCTCGTGGCCTCGACCAGGCGCTCGAACGTGGAGTCGGTGCTGCCGTCATCGACGAACACCATTTCGGCGTTCGCATCCAGCACTTCGCACAGACTCCGGTACATGTCGTCGACGTTCTCCGCTTCGTTGAACAGGGGAATCACTACCGAGAGGGCGACGGACCGCTCCCCGTCACTCGTGGCCGCGGGACGGCCAGGGATGGTGTTTCCTGAATTCATCATGCTCGCCTGCGCCTGCAAATCGGATTCCACCACGCGTCCGGCCGCTTCGTGCCGCAGACCCAATATGGGCCGGCGCAGAGTTCGGCGTCGAGACGAAGTGCCCGGAGGCGGCTCGAACGCCGGCCGCGCTCTTTGCTGGTCTCGGAACGCCGGGACTATCTTCCGCTGATGGGCACGGAATTCAACCCGGACCAGTTCAGCCATATCTATCCCGATGGGATCGAGAGGCACTGGTGGCATATCGCGAGGAGCGCCATCGTGGCGCGGGAGCTCACGCGGCTCTGTCCCGGCCGGCCGGTCCTGGATATCGGCTGCGGGCGCGGCGTCACTCTGTCGCACCTTCGACGGCGCGGAATCGAAGCGTACGGAGTCGAGCCCGCTGACGTGGCTCCCGTGTCGGGGACCGGAGCCTGGATCTACCGTGGGGCGCGCGCCGAAGATCTCGAGAGGGCCGAGCGCGACCGGTTTTCGGTCGTGACGCTGCTCGACGTGATCGAACACCTGTCGGACCCGGTTGAGTTCCTGGAGGCCGTCGCCTCCAGGTATGCGAATCTCGAGCACGTGATCGTCACGGTGCCCGCGTGCCCGGAGCTGTGGACCAACTACGATGAGTTCAACGGTCACTTCCGTCGATACGAGCCCGCGATGATCGAGGAGCTCGCCCATTCACTGGACTGGACTCTCGTTCGGCAGCGTTTCTTCTTCAGGTCGCTCTATTTCCCGATTCGTGTCGTGGCGCGCCGGACGGGGCGGCGGTCGACGCGGATCCGGGCGCCGGACGGGCTGGCCGTCGCCGCTCACCGGGCGCTGGCCCGACTGCTTCTGATGGAGTACCGGCTTCCTCTCGGGAGTCTGCCGGGATCGTCGATCATCGCGTCGTTTCACACGAGCACACTCCGGCCCGCGCCGTGACGACGGCGGACCTCACCCCCAGGGCGGACGCCCCGTGAACCGGGTGCTCCGCTGGACGCCGTGGATCTTCGTGCTGGCGTGGCTGGGCGCCCTGTCGTACTACCTTCCCGGGACTGTCAACCACGACTCGGCCTGGTCGCTCTACTCGACCGGACGGTGGCTCGATGGGGCCCGCTTCTACGTCGACATGGTCGAGATCAACCCGCCGCTGAACTTCTATCTTCACGTCCCGCCAGTACTGCTGTCCCGCTGGACCGGACTCGGCCTGATGCCTTCGTTCGTCCTCTGGATCTTCGCGATGGTCGCGGCCTCGCTGTCTCTCTCCGTGCGGATGACCCGGGAGGCTCGCGAGGATGATCCCGGCCTCTGGACGCTCCTCCTGCTCGGCGCTCTGATCGCGTCTCTCGCCGTTCCGCGAGGGTCGTTCGGCCAGCGGGAGCACATCGTCGTCGTTCTCGCCTTCGGCTATTTCTTCTGCGCCGCCCTCCGCGCGTCCGGTCGGCCGGTGCGAAGAGGACCCGCCGCGGTGGCAGGGCTGCTTGCCGCCCTCGGGCTGGCGCTCAAGCCCTACTTCGTTCTCGTGCCCCTGCTGCTGGAACTGCGCGAGATCGTCAGGCATCGGTCGATCAGGGCCGCGATTCGGCCGGACTCTATCGTCCTCGTGAGTGTCGGCATCCTGTACGGAATGAGCGTGCCGCTGGTCCATCCCGAGTACCTGCGCGACGTGGTGCCGCTGGCCCTGGCGACGTACTCGCTCGGCTTCGGTGTTCCGCTGCGCGCCTTCCTGGTCCAGGGGTCGACGCTGCTGCTGGTGGGACTCCTGCTCTGCTACCTGGTGGCGCGTCCCGCAATGAAGCAGCCGCGTGTGAACGACACGTTCTGGCTGGCGGCGCTGGGGTTTTTCGGGGCGTACGTATGGCAGATGAAGGGGTTCCCGTATCACACCGGGCCGGTGATGGCCCTCGTGCTGGTCGCCCTCCTGCCTCTGGCGGCCGGCGGTCCCCTGGTGGGCGACAGGGGACTGCTCGAGCCATGGCAGCGCATCGTCGCCTTCCTCGGCGTCGTCGTCATCGGTACCCTGTTCTTCGCCAACGGCCGCTATCCAAGCTCCCGGGAGACCGAGCTGTACGACGTGATCGAGCGGGAAGCACCCGGGGGGACGATCGCGGCCTTCGGATCCAACATGTCGCTGGGCTTTCCGCTCGTCATCGAGGCGGGCGTCACTTGGGGGTCGCGCTTCCCGACTCTCTGGCCCGTGCCGGGCGTCTGGCATGGCTTGCACGGCAGCGGGCGCTCCCTTCCCCCGGGCGAGGAACGAGAGCTGGAGCGCATCATGGACTGGACGCGCCGTGCCGTGGCAGAGGACCTGCAGACCTTTCGTCCTGACCTGGTCGTCGTGGACGTGCGGCCCAGAAAGAGCCTGTTCGACCCCCTGGAGTTCGATTGGCTGACCTGGGCCGCCAAGGACCCCCTGTTCCAGGAGGAATGGCGGCACTACGCCCTCCTGGAGCGACTCGGGCCCCAGGATGTGTATGAACGAAGGCCCGACTAGGGACCCGGGCGCCAGGTCGGACCGCCGCTCGCGATCCCCGGCCCATCACTCACGACCAGGGTCAGGGACCCGTCAGCCGGATCCAGTATGGCGATTCCGCCGGTGCCCGGGGCGAAGAGAATCCGGTCGTCGGGCAGCCACTCCGGGTTGATGTCTGCAGCTTGCCCGGCGTAGATCTCGACGGGATTCGATCCGTTCGAGTCCATGATCCACAGGTCGTAGCCGGAACTCTCGGTCCGGTCCAGGCTCCGAAACACGAATTGCGAACCGTCCGGAGACCACGCCGGCTCTCGATCCGCGGTCGAAATGTCGTCGGTGATGTTGATTCGATTGGCGCCGCTCGGACTCATCAGGAAGATGTCGGTCTGGTTCTGAGTCACGAGGTCATCCACGGCGATGCGGGTGCCGTCCGGCGACCAGTGCGGCGCCGTTCCGTCTCCGACGAACCTCCTACCGGGCGCGCCGTCCGGCTCGAACACGAAGGTACGGCTGCCATTGTCGTAGGCGATCAGGGTGCCGTCCGGCGACCAGTCCGGGTTCGTCCCTTCCTCGAAGGACCGCAATTTGG
>CANPVW010000031.1 GCA_947581745.1 Candidatus Benthicola azotiphorus | reverse complement strand
GAGGGAGAGATCCGGTTTCAACGAGGCTACTGGGACCAGCTTTCGTTCCTGCGGGAGCAGGGGCTGCCTGTTCCCGGAGACCCATGAGCTTGACGGCAGTCAATTTCCGTGATTCAATAGGGTAGAGGCCAGACTCACTGCTGGAGGAGATCATGCGCTCTGCCACGACTGCTCTCCCGATGGTCCTGTTGTTCCTGGCCGTGGGCTGCGCCGCTTCGCCGTCCGCACAACTGGAAGCCAACAAGGACCTCGTGCGCCGGTTCACCGAGGCGACCAACGCGGCGGACTGGGAATCGCTTGCCGCGATCGTCGCCGAGGACTTCACCCGGCACAGCGCCGCCACGGCCGGTCCTCCCGTGAAGTCACGCGACGAGTTCATTCAACTGCAGGAATCCTTCCTGGTCGGCTTCCCCGATCAGCGGGTCACGGTACGACGGCTGGTTGCAGAGGGTGACTACGTGGCGGCACTGGCCACATACTCGGGCACCCACACCGGTCCGATGGGGGACATTCCGGCGACCGGGAGGACGATCGAGAGCCCGTTCCTGGCGATGTTCCGTATCGAGGGGAACAGGATCGCCGAGCTATGGGTGGAATGGGACAACGTAGCCATTCTGACGCAGCTGGGGCTCTTCCCCGAGCCACCGCCTGCCGGTTGATTGGATCACAGGGCTGTCGGAGTCCGGATTTCAGAGTGCAGGGGAGACAAGACATGAAAGCCACACGTGCCGCCGTCGCCTGCCTGGCCGTCGTCCTGGCCTCTTGTGGCGGTTCGGATCTGGAGCAGCGCCAGGCGGAGGTCGCGGAGGCCGGCAGCGCCGTCATGCCGTTCGACCTGAAGCGCGCCACCCATTTCTTCGAGGCCCTCGAGGACGGTGGCCTTCAGACGGTCACGGCGAACGACGATGACGTCGAGCAGGTCGCCCTGATCAGGGAGCACCTGTCCGAGGAGGCTGAGCGCTTCGCCCGGGGCGACTTTCGCGACCCCTCCATGATCCACGGCGAGGACATGGCCGGGCTGCACGCCCTCGCCACCGGGCATGACCGGTTGACCATCACCTATAGAGAGATCGAGCGGGGGGCCGAGATTCGTTACGCCTCCGATGACCCGGCCCTCGTCGATGCGATCCACCAGTGGTTCGAGGCCCAGCTGCGTGACCACGGAGACGACGCCCGGTCCCACATGTAGATCAGAATGCGCCACGATTTGCCGATCTGCTACTGGTCGTCAGATCAGGCGGAAGCGAGACCCGGACACCCCCGTCCACAACACTCCATGCCAGGAGACTTCCATGTCACACCGCACCCGCCTACGCGATACCGTACTCCTGGCCGCTTCGCTGGTCACACTGACTTCCTGTGAGCGCGCCGCCCCGCCACCTGACGCCTCTTCCGGACCGGTCTCCGAGCAGCTCGCGGCCGACACTCCGATGCAGACCGTCGAGGGGACCGCCTTCGTCGCGCCGGCCGACTGGAGCGTCTCGGTGCGGGGTCCGGCGACGATCCTCGAGACGCCCGAGGGAGACTCGCACATCGCGCTCGTCGACGTGCGCGCACCCACGGCCGACTCCGCCGTGGCTCTCGCCTGGGCAGCCTACATGCCAGACCACCCGTGGCCGCTCAGGGTCGTGACGCCGGCGCCGGACAAGGACGGCTGGTCCGACAGGAGCACTTACTCGTACCAGACCTCGCCCGACGAGAAGCGCGGGGTGGGCGTGCTCGCTCAGCGCGCGGGCGACGTGTGGACGGTCGCGGTCTACGACATGAGCGATGCGACCGGTGAGAAGCGCGGCGCTGCGGTGGCGCTGGTGTTCGACGGACTGCAGCCGGCCGGGTACGCGCGGGAGTCGTTCGCCGGTATGGCGGCCGCGAAGCTCGATGCCGCTCGGCTCGCGGAGCTGGCCGGGTTCACCGAGACGGCCATGCAGGAGCTCGGCGTTCCGGGCGTGGCCGTGGGGATCATTCAGGACGGCGAGGTGGTCTTCGCCGACGGGTTCGGCGTGCGCGAGCTCGGCCGGCCGCAGAGGCCCGACGCGAACACGCTGTTCATGGTGGCGTCGAACACCAAGGCGCTCACGACGCTCATGATGGGCAAGCTGGTCGACGCGGAGAAGTTCGGGTGGGACACGCCCGTCACCGCGCTCCTGCCCTCGTTCAAGCTCGGTGATCCGGCGACGACGCGACAGGTGCTCGTGAAGCATCTCATTTGCGCCTGCACCGGGCTTCCGCGCCAGGACCTGGAGTGGCTGTTCGAGTTCGAGGATGGCACCGCGGAGTCCACGCTCCGGACCTTGGCCACGATGCAGCCCACGAGCGGATTCGGGGAGATGTTCCAGTACTCGAACCCGATGGCCGCCGCGGCCGGGTATACAGGCGGTCACGTGGCCTACGCCGACCTCGAGCTGGGCGCCGCCTACGACGAGGCCATGCGTACCCTGGTCTTCGAGCCGCTGGGCATGACGTCGACGACCTTCGACTACGCGAAAGCGCTCGCGGGCAACCACGCCTCGCCACACTCGCCCGACATCGACGGCGAGCCGTCCGTGGCCGCGATGGACATCAACTACTCGGTCATCCCCGTGCGCCCCGCCGGCGCCGCGTGGAGCAGCGTGAACGACATGCTGAAGTACATCGCCATGGAGCTCGCCGATGGGACGCTCCCTGACGGCACGCAGTACATACGGAAGGAAACGCTCCTCGCCCGCCGCGCGCCGCAGGTGCCGATCGGGAAGTATGCCACGTACGGCATGGGCCTCATGGTGGACACGGAGTACGGTACGCCCGTAGTGCACCACGGGGGCGACATGATCGGTTTCCACAGCGACATGATGTGGCTGCCGGAGCACGGCGTGGGCGCCGTGGTGCTCACGAACGGCGATCCCGGCTGGGTGCTCCGCAACGTCTTCCAGCGCAAGCTCCTGGAAGTCCTCTTCGACGGCCACCCGGAGGCCGATGCCGATGCGGCATCGCAGGCGAGCAACTTCTACGCACGGCTCGCCGCGGAGCGGAAGCTGCTCACGGTCCCCGCAGATCCCACCGCGTCCGCGCAGCTCGCCGGGCACTACCACAACGATGCCCTCGGGGACCTCGACGTGGGGCGTGCCGGCGGACGGACCGTGTTCGACTTCGGCGAGTTCGAGAGCCAAGTCGCAACACGAGAGAACCCGGACGGCTCGGTCTCGTTCCTCACGATCGCCCCCGGGATCGAAGGGTTCGAGTTCGTCGTGGGCGACGGGGCCGAGAAGACGCTGACGATCCGCGATGCGCAGCACGAATACGTGTTCACCGGGTCGTGAAGCCGGCGGACTGTGAGCGCGACCCACCTACAGGAGTTGATGAATGGGCGTCTTCGAATACGTTTCGGTGTTCACGTCCATTATCGTCGGCCTCGCCGTCGCACACCTGCTGCAGGGGGTGGCGACCATCGTACAACATCCGGGACGCAGTCGGACCTACTGGATCCACCTCGTGTGGGTCGCCTTCATGTTCTTCCAGGCCATCTTCTTCTGGTGGTGGGAGTTCGCGCTCGAGTCGCTCCAGCAATGGACGTTACAGGTCTATCTCTTTGTGCTGTTCTACGCGTTCATCATCTACATGCTCTGCGCCCTCCTCTTCCCGCAGGATCTCGAGGGCTACTCCGGGTACGAAGACTACTTCATGTCGCGTCGAGCCTGGTTCTTTGGGCTAATGGCTGCGTATTTCCTGATCGACTTCTGGGATACGTGGATGAAGGGCGCTGACTACTTCGCCAGCCTCGGCAAGGAGTACGTGATCGTTCAGGCGCTCATCATCGCCGGCTCCCTGGTGGGAATCGCAACCGCGAACCGGCGG
>CANPVW010000030.1 GCA_947581745.1 Candidatus Benthicola azotiphorus | reverse complement strand
AGGGATCGAAACCACCCCGGTGAGATCCGGCCTCCTCTCCGTTGACCCACACGACGGTCTCCCAGTCGGCGGCCTCGAAATGAAGAAGGACTCGCTGACCGGCCCACGCGGCTGGCAACACGAAGGTCCGGCGATACCACAGGCGACGTTCGGGGCCCACCGTGTCCGCCACTCCCGACAGAGGGGATTCCACCGGAAAGGGAACCAGTATCCGACCGTCCCAGGCCTCCGGGGCGGCCGTCCCTCGTGCCGCGATCGCGTAATCCCAGAGCCCGTTGAGGCTCAGCCAGGCGTCCCGGCGCATCGCCGGCCGCGGATACTCCGGCCGGGCGCGGTCCGGTGAGACCTCGCCGGACCAGCGCGTGGGGAGCGCGAGGTCGGCCGGGTGCCAGTCCGGCGCGGCGGGCTCGCACCCCGCCGCCATGAAGCCCGTCAGAATCAGCAGCAAGCGCTTCATGGAAAGCCCCTCAAGGTTGAACGGAGAACGTCGCCACCACCCGCGGAGCGAGGACGATCCGACCGTCGGTAACCTCCGGTCGGGATCCTTCCCGAGCCGGTCGATCGCCCCATGGGCCGGTTCGCGTCGCCGACGGCGCTGAGCGGGTTCCGCGTCCGGCCAGCAAGACCTCATCCGGCTCGTCGGACGGATTATAGAGGCGGAGCAGGAAGCCCCCGCCGTCCGGCCGGGACCGCAGCAAGGTGACGAGCGCGTGCCCTGCCTCGATCGCGAACGGGAGTTCCGGCAGCGTCGCATCCGCCGTCGCGCCGCGCACCACCAGCGGGCGCGCGACTCGCGCCGCGAAGGCCTCGGCTCCCGCCTCGTCGAAGGCCGCGTGTGGCCTCAAGGTGTACCGGAGCTCGTGAGATCCATCCTGGGCGGCCCGGTAGTTCGTCTCCCAGTAGTTGTTCATCAGATAGGAGTAGACCACGGGAGAGCCGTCGGTGACCTGCCGCCAGCCGACCACCGTCGCATCGGTGCCGATCGAACCGATCTGGATCCCCGGGACGTCCACGGACACCATCTGGAGGCCGTCTCCTCCGTCGTGCAAGTCGGCCCATCGCTCGAGCGCGGCGTAGTTCCGGTTCGCGCCCGGTGGCTGGTCCCGCTCGGCCCGCCAGGCGCCGAAGGCGCCACCGACCACGGTCTCTGCGTCCTCGAGAGCCACCGGGAACCTGAGCAGCACCGCCTCGGGGTCGTACTCGAGAGCCTTGTCGAACCGGTGCACGATCTCGACGCGCTCGCTCCGGGCGAACAGCCGGATCCGGGTCTCGAGGCCGTCCACGGTGCCGGGCGCCTCGCGGCCGACGACGGCCGTCCACACGAGGGGACCCGAATCGACGATCCGGATGCGAGCCGGCCCGCCGGATTGCGCCAGCGACGGGTCCCGGCCGGGCACGTAGATCCAGTCGTCCAGCACCTCGCCGGACGGGACCAGCTCCCTGCCGTCCGCCAGCAGCCGAAGCGAGTTGATTCCACCGCGCTCGGAGTCGATCGCCAGGTGGACCACTCCGTTCTCCAGGACTGCGGCCTCGCCCGGCGAGCCGATCGGCTCCGGAAGGTCGCCGACCGACCCCTGCAGGACGTAGCGGCGGGCCGACCACGCGGGTATCGCCCCGGCGTCAAACGCCAGGCTGCCGTCCGCCAGGCGCTGGGTGGACACCTCTCCGCCCCGAGAATCCCGCACACCCGCGACGTGTGCGGACTGCGCGGCGGATAAGACGATCACTTCAGATCGCGGCCACTGGGTCGAGTTCAGGACCTCGATCTCGGCGGGCTCGCCGTCCGGTGCCTCCATGGCACGCGCGCCTCCGAGCGCGCGCTCTCTGAGACGCCCCGCCCGGTACGACGCGTTCTCGGCGAACGACCGCTTGGTCTCCCACTGGGAAATCGTGAGATCGGCCTCCGGTTCGCTGACGCTGTTCCACGATCCCCAGGTGTGCTCGAGGAAGAGGAGCACCTCGCGCCAGGCCGCGTCCAGCATTGCGGATGGAATCGCCTCTCCCGTCATGGCCGCCAGCGCCTCGGTCTGCACCAGGGATTCGGCTGCCCGACGGGTCAGCGCTGTCTCGCGGGCCGAGGAAGCCGCGCCGTCCTCCCAGTACCCGGTGAGGTCTCCCCGCACCACCGGAAGCTCGCCTCCAGCCCGGGCCTCGAGCTCCTCGAACAGGTCCGTGACGCTCGCGATCACGATTCGCGGCGTCACGTGCCGCTCGTTCCACGCCGCCACGGTGGTGGACAGCGTCGAGTCCGGCGGTCCGTTGTCCGAGCCGATGTTGTAGCGGATGCCGGCGATGCCGTACGGCCACCCTTGGGCCGCGAGCGTGTCCACGTACGCGAGGACGAGTCCCTCGTCCAGCCGAGTCTCGAGATGATCGTAGCCGAGGCCGGTGTGGAACATCGAGTAGCCTCCGCCGTGCACCCAGGTGAGCACGCGCTCCCGTCCCGAAGACGACTCCCACCAGAACGGCCTGTCGGCCCAGGTCTCGAGGAAGGCGCCGATGCGGTGCCCCCGATTCGGACCGATGGACAGATAGCGCACTCCGGCCTGGGCCAGAGTGGGCACGACGCCCCAGCTCATGCCCGGGATGTCGCTGAACATGGCGGAGCGGAGCGGGACTCCCGCTTCTCTCGCGATCTCCCTGGAGGGACTGACGGCCCGCAACAGGGCCTCCCCGGTCGCGAGTCCGGTCAGAAGATTGGCGTACAGTCCGTCCACGTTGATCCATCCACGCCGGATCGCTTCCAGCAGGGCCTCACGCTTCGAGGCCGGACGGGAAGCCAGGTAGGACTCGATCGCCCACGAGGCCTCCGGGTGCCACACGAAGCGGGCCTCGGCCGGCAGCGTGTCGCTCGCCGCGCCCAGCTCGAGCGCCTCTTCCAGATGTGCCCACTGCAGGCGCTCCACTTCGTCCTGGACGTGCGTGTAGCCGATGTCCAGATGGGTGTGGTGAATCACGTACAGGTCGAGCGCCGGAACGGGCACTACTCGCAAGCCGGTCTCGTATCGCTCGCCGGACAGCTCGAAGGCCAGGGGCACGGTCACGGGGCTCTCGACGGCCGGCAC
>CANPVW010000029.1 GCA_947581745.1 Candidatus Benthicola azotiphorus | reverse complement strand
ACGACCCGGGACGCCCCTGGCACGTCTGCGGTCCGGCGTCCGTGTACACCCCGAACTTCAGCCCCCTGTCGTGCACGTAGTCGGCCAGCGCCTTCATCCCTGACGGGAAGCGCTCGGGATCGGGCATGATGAGGTCGTCCGTGCCGCGCTCAACCTGCCAGCAGTCGTCGATCACCACGTACTCGTAGCCCGCATCGCGCATCCCGCTGGCCACCATCGCGTCGGCGATCCCGCGGACCAGTTCCTCGCTCACGTCGCAGGCGAAGCGGTTCCACGTGTTGAAGCCCATCGGCGGGGTCGCCGCGAGGGTGACGGACCCGGCCGGCGCTCCGGGCGTCTCCTCCGGTGCGCCGCCCGTGCCCGCGTCGCCTCCCACGCACGCCGCGAGGCAGAGAGCGAGGGACGCCTGGAGCCAGCCGGTCTTCTTCATCGGGTCCTCCGGTCAGGGGACGAGAACAGCGTGACGCGCGTCTCGCCCGGAAAATCGTAGCGTTTCGCCTTTCCCTCCAGGCGATGCTCCCGCTGGTGCTCCACGCCCAGGATCCGAGCGAAGGGCACCAGATGCCAGCGGTCCACCACCCGATCCAGCTTCTTCGACCCGTAGGGAGGATCGGCGAACGCGATGTCGTAGGCTCCCGGGGGAAGAGCCTCCACGAACGGGATCGCGTCGCGCTTGAACACCCGGGAGCGCTTCCGCGCCCCGAGCGCCGCGACGTTGGCCTTCAGGGAGTGCAAGCTGGCGGTCCCGTTCTCCACGAAGTCCACGCTCGCCGCTCCACGCGACAGGGCTTCCAGGCCCAGGGCGCCCGATCCCGCGAACAGATCCAGCACGCGCGATCCCTCGAGGTCTCCCTCCAGCAGATCGAGCCAGCGGCCGCGGACGGCTTCCGACGTGGGCCGTATTCGCGGGCCGGGCGAGACCAGATCCCGCCCGGCCCACACGCCACCTACGATTCGCATGCGCCGCTCACCCGGCGTCCTGGCCCCGGCGTGCCGCCAGGACGTGGATCACCCACGGCGAGATGCTGGTCTCGCTCACCCACGCGAACGGTTCCTCCGGCCGTCCGAGCGGCTGGTGCACCTCGAGCAGGACCAGATCCGCACCGTCGAACGCCGAGAGGTACGCGCCTTCCGTGCACAGCACGTCGTCCACCGGCCGCCGGTCGGCGACGTCCAGCATCACGATCCTCACCGTATCTCCGTCCACTGCCTCGCTGTTCTCGGGAAAGTCCTTCGTGGAGAAAGAGGCCCACTCGTTCAGGTAGATGTCGGGCGAGGAGACCAGGTTCAGGATCCGGCCGTTCGGAGCGAGGAGCCTCTGGAGGGCCGCCAGGATCGAGACCTTCTTCCCCAGGTCGGGGATGTTGTCGAACGTGAACGCCGAGAAGACGAGGTCGAACGATCCCGGCTCGAGGCCCGGAAGCTCGCCGTCCGGCACGAGTCGGTAGTCGCCCTGCGGGTCGATGAGATGCGCCCGCTCCAGCATGCTCGCGGCGATGTCGACGCCGGTGACCGCGAACCCCAGGTCGCGCAGGAACCGGGTCGATCTTCCCGTCCCGCACCCGAAGTCGAGGGCCCGGTTGCCCCGCACGTGCGATTCGATCAGTGCGGGGATGTCGCGGAAGGCGAGCCAGTACGTCCCCGGGAACTCCAGCCCCGCGTAGGCTTCGGCCCGCTCATCGTCGTCGTAGACGTTGGAGAAAGCCCCGGTCGCGATCACCGGTCCTTCACCTGTTCGCGCAGCTCTTCGAGCTCCTTCTCGAGCGCCAGGACCCGGGCCCGAGTGTCGCCCAGCTTCCGCGTCAGCGCGATGCTCTTCATGTGCTCGGCGAGCGGGATCGCCGGGGTTCCCGCGTAGGCGCCCGGCTTCGTGAGGTCCCGTGTCACGCCCGCCCGGTGAACCAGCGCCACGTCGTTGCAGACTCTCAGATGGTCGCTGATCCAGGACGTGCCCGTTGCGAGCACCCGGTCGCCGATATCCACCGAGCCCGCGATGATGAAGCCGGCGGTGAACAGGCAGTCCCGGCCGACGGTCACGTTGTGGGCCACGTGGCAAAGGTTGTCCATCTTGGTGCCGGCGCCGATGCGGGTCTCACCGAAGGCCGCCCGGTCGATGCAGTTGTTCGCGCCCACCCGGACCCTCTCCTCGATGACCACCCTGCCGGTCTGCGGCACCCGGTGGCTCCGACCCTGCGCGTCCTGCGCGAAGCTGTAGCCCTCGCTTCCGATGACGCTCCCGGAGTGCACGATGGCCTCGTCCCCGATCTCGCACTCGTAGCCGACCGTCACGTTGGGGTGGATCACGACGCCGTTCCCCAGAACGGCTCCGCTTTCGATCACCGACCCGGCCAGGATCACGCAGTCTTCGCCGATCCGGACGCCGGCGCCGACCACGACCGCGGGACCGATGACCGTCCCTTCGCCGACCGAAGCGGTCTCGTGGATCACGGCGGAAGGATGCACGCCCGGCCATCCGGTGTCGCGCAGATCACGGTCGGCGTAGCGCTGTCTGAGCAAGGCCTGCGCGAGCTTCACGTTGGGAGCGACGAGCACCGAGAGCCCTTCGGGCGCCCCCAGGTCCGCCCGGAGCGCGTCACTCGTCACGACTGCCGACGGACGGCGGTCCATCACGTGCGGAATCGACGCGGCCCGGTCCACGAACACCAGATCGCCGGGTCCGCACTCATCGACCGGCGCGATCCCCGTCAGGTTCGAGTCTTCTCCGTGCATCGCCGTCAGGACGCCTAGCGGGTGGAAGATCTCGAATACTTGCGATGCTGTCTGTTTCATGCGTGACCTTCTCTCGACGGTTCGGGATCCGGAACCTTGACCGGATTGTTACCTATGTAGTGAACGAGCGTGGCGCTCCCGGCGAGCCCTGCAACCGAACCTGACGATGAGGGTGCTGTCGTGTCCATAAGGCCCGTGAAGAGAATCGTGCAAGCGCAACCCGTGCTGGAAGGAGCCGGGGTGCAGCTTCGCCGTGCCTTCGGCTTCGGCGTGACGGATGACTTCGACCCGTTCCTCCTTCTGGACGACTTCCGGAACGAGGATCCGTCCGCCTACGAGGCCGGCTTCCCGTGGCATCCGCACCGGGGAATCGAGACGATCACCTACGTGCTCGCGGGCACCGTAGAGCACGGCGACAGCCTGGGCAATAGCGGCAGGCTGGGAGCCGGTGACATCCAGTGGATGACGGCGGGCCGGGGCATCCTGCACCAGGAGATGCCGAAGGGAGACCCGGACGGGAGGATGCACGGGTTCCAGCTGTGGGCCAACCTGCCGGCCTCCCGGAAGATGACCGCTCCCCGGTACCAGGACGTGACGGCGACCGAGATCCCGGTGGTGACCGAAGACGACGGCACGAAGGTCCGGGTGATCTGCGGCAGCTTCTGGGGAGAGACCGGTCCGGTGGACGGGATCGCGGCGGACCCGCGCTACCTGGACGTCTGGGTGCCGCCCGGTCTCCGGCGCACCCTGCAGGTCGAGACCGACCGACAGGGGTTCGCCTACGTGTTCGAGGGCTCCGGCACGTTCCGCGACGCGTCCGAGCCGCGGACCGTTCGGGACGAGGACGGAAACGTCGTCACGCGGCCCCTGGACCAGACCGGAAACCGCTCGCTCGTCCTGTTCGACAGGGGCGACGAAGTCACGGTGCAGGCCGGCGACGAGGGAATTCGATTCCTGCTCGTCTCGGGCAAGCCGATCCAGGAACCCGTGGCGTGGGCCGGCCCGATCGTGATGAACACGCAGGACGAGTTGCGTCAGGCCTACTCCGAGCTGCGGAACGGCACCTTCATCCAGCCCGGATGATGTCGATCCCGCGTTGCCGGCGTCAGTCGAGGTCGAGCACCAGGTGGCGCTCGGTCACGAACTGACCTTCCTCTCCCAGGGAACGCGGCTCGACCCCCCATTCCCGGAATCCGGCCCGCTCGTACAGCCGACGAGCCTCCGGGGCCGCATCGGTGACGGAAAGCTGGACCTGGAGAACCCCCGTCCACGAGCGCGCCCGATTCACCGCCGCCTGCAGGAGGTCGAGACCGAGCCCGCGGCCGCGGGCGGGCGGTGAGACGTACATTCCCCACACGATCGCCCGGTGCCTCTGCTTTCGCTTCGACAGCCGGCCGACGCCCGCGATTCCCACGAGCCGATCACCCTCGAACGCCCCCAGCACCGCAGCGCTGTCGGGATCGGAAAGAGACTCGCGCATGAACTCGGCGGAGAGTCCGCGATCGTCCTCCGGGGAGGCGGCGAACGCGAGGGGCGCTTCGGCCAGGGCCTCGCGCCTCAGCTCGACGAACAGGGGCGCCTCATCTGGCCGCAGCGCGCGGATTCCGGTAGTGTCCGGGCTCACCGGACCACGGCCGGAAGGATGAAGCGGCGGAGGATCTCCTCGGGCTCGCGGGTCTTTCCGTTGCGGAAGTTGCCCGACGTAATGACGACCACGAGGTCGACCGAGGGCGCGACGAAGATGTATTGCCCGCCGTTTCCGCGGGCCTCGACGGTCTCGATCGTCCGGTCGCCGACTTCATATTGGTGGTGCCACCACAGATAGCCGTACTCGTGCCCGTTGCGGTCCAGGGGTCTCAGTCGGCCGTAGCGGCCCCAGGATTCCTCGATCCAGGCTTCATCCAGCACGCGTCTTCCCTGCCACATGCCGCCATCCAGGTACATCTGGCCGAACTTGGCCATGTCACGCGGCCTCAGATACAGACCGCCGCCCATGTACGGTATGCCCGTGGGGTCCAGAAAGAACCTGTAACTCTCGATTCCGAGAGGCTCGAACAGGTTCAGGTGGGCGAACCACTCCACCGGTTCGTCGACGACACCCGCCAGTACGCCTCCGAGTATCATCGGATTGGCGCTTCCGTACAGCGGCTGGGTCCCGGGGTCCTCGAGCATCGGCGCATCGAGCGCCAGCTTGATCCAGTCCGGCCGTCGGGTCTGGGACTGGTAGGTGCCCTCTGCGGCCGTGGACGCAGGATCCGAGTCGTTGGCGTCCAGGCCGGAGCTCATGGTCAGAAGGTGACGCACCGTGATGTCGGCCTTCCGCGGATCCCAGTTGTCGTACCGACGGTAGTTCGGAAAGAAGGAAAGGGCCCTCGCGTCCGAGCTCTCGATTCGTCCGTCCTGGATCGCCAGTCCTATCAGGGTCGAGGTTACGGTCTTCGAGGCCGAGCGCATGTCGTGCAAGGTCTCGCGGTCGAACCCGTAGAAGTACTCCTCCACCGCGAGCCTGCCGCCGCGCGTCACGAGCACGCTGTGTGTGTAAGCCAGTTCTCCCTCCGCCACCGCCCGGACCAGGTCGCCAATCAAGCCCGGTACGATCCCGACCTCGGACGGGGCCGCGGTCGGCCAGCCGTCTTCGAGGGAGGCTGGCGCCAGACCGTCATACTCGATCCGCGCCGAATCGCGGGCCGGAAGCACGGACGCATCGGGCTGTGCGGGAACGCTGTCCTGCGGCACGCGCTGGAACACGACGGGCATCGAGCCCGTCGGACCCGTGGCGGTGAGCTCCAGGTCGCCGGCTTCACCGATCCCGCCGGTGAACCAGAGGCCGAGGTTCTTCTCGCCCAGCTGCACGCTCCCCGCCGAGCACTCGAGCCCGTAACCCCACAGGGCCGGAAGTCGCTGGTCCCGGAAGAAGAAGAAGCCGCCCCGGCCGTCCCGGTCGTCCTGCACGTAGAGGTCGAAGCGCGCCGTATCCCCCGTCCGCCCGAGGGGCGACCAGCGCATCGTCCAGGCCGCGTCGGCGGCGCCGTCCGCTCTCGGCAGGCTCACCCGGGTGACGTGGGAACTGGACTGGACGAAACCGCCGATGCTGCTTCCATCGACCGAGACCAGTCCATCGAAGGCCAGGGCCGCGAGCACAGACTGAAACCGCAGGTGCTGTCCGTCCAGCCAGACCGGCACGACTTCGCGCCCCTGCCCCGATTCGATCTCCGCGACGAAGCCGCCCGCCTGCTCACGCACCGTGACGCGCACCTCGAACAGATCGCGGACCGGCAATCCGGTCGTCCAGGTGCCGACGAACTCCGCGCATCCCTGTCCGTGCGCCGGCTGCAGCAATCCTCCCGCTGCCAGCCAGATCAGTCCCAGGCCGAGGATCCTCATCGCGCCCACCTCCTCATCTTCCCGCCGTGCGCTGTCGTGCCGGCAGCGCGGCGCGCCAGCCAGCCCGTCGCACGGCCTCCAGTTCCCCCAGCGTTTCCTCGTATTCGGGACTTCCGGCGAGATTCACGTCCTCGTCCGGATCGATCCGGTGATCGTACAGCTCGCGGGCCGCCACCTCGCCGGTCGCGCGCTTCACCCAGGTCACGTAGCGGTAACGATCCGTGCGCACGGCATACCCCATGTACTCGATTCCATCGGGGGCGATCCAGATTCCCTCTCGCAGGAACTGGCTGAACACGGCCGGCTTCCACTCGAGGCCGGGATCGAGCATCAGCGGAACGGCGCTCACTCCCTGCAGGTGTTCCGGGAGCGGAAGGCCGGCCAGCTCCGACAGCGTCGGGTAGATGTCCACGAACTCGACCAGTCGCTCGACCCTGGCGCCGCGGCCCCTGCCGTCGGGCGCGCGCACGATGAGCGGTGCGCGAGTGTCGATCTCGTAATTCGTCATCTTCGCCCAGCTGCCGTGCTCGCCGAGCTTCCAGCCGTGATCCCCCCACAGGACGACGATCGTACTGTCGGCCAGTCCCAATCCATCAAGCGCGTCGAGCAATCGCCCGATCTGCGCGTCCACGTAGCTCACCGACGCGTAGTAGCCGTGCTTCAATCGCCGCGCGTCGTCCTCCGCCAGGCCGCCGTCGAACGGGTGCGGCGCATCGCGAAAGTCCGAGTATCCTCGCAGCTCGCGCATGTTGTTGATCGCCATCGGCGGCCCGCCACGCGGCACGGTCGGGTTCCGGGCAGGGGGGATGCTGTCCGGATCGTACAGGTCCCAGTACTTCCGGGGCGCGTTGAAGGGCAGGTGCGGCCGGTAGTAGCCGACGGCGAAGAAGAAGGGCCTGCCCGCCTCGACCAGCTCTCCCATCTTCCGGATCGCCGCGTCCGTCTGTGCCCCGTCGTAGTACAGGTCGTCGCCGCCCTCGACCGCCTCCGTGGCGCCGGCCTTGAGGTACCACTGGCCGTAGCGGTCGATGTACCGGTCCTGCTGACCGGCCTCG
Organism: Candidatus Benthicola azotiphorus; assembly: GCA_947581745.1. Taxonomy (GTDB): domain Bacteria; phylum Gemmatimonadota; class Gemmatimonadetes; order Palauibacterales; family Palauibacteraceae; genus Benthicola; species Benthicola azotiphorus. The sequence goes on along the minus strand of CANPVW010000029.1, from coordinate 1,952 downwards.
ATGATCCGGGCTTTCCGAGCCTCCTGGATCGCGAGGTTCGTCGGGTCGCGATACACCGCGTCGGGATCGAACGGGTAGCCGTCGATGTGAAGCTTCGGCTCGCTCCACGACAGGGAGTCCGGAATCACGTTGTGGTAGATCTTGCCGATCGCGACCGCGTGGTACCCGTTCCGCATGAAGTGCTGCGGCAGGGTCGTCACGTCCGGCACCGTCTGGCGGAAGTCGGTCTGCAGGTCCCAGACACGAAGCGAATCGGGGCGCAGTCCCGTCATCACGCTGGCCCGCGACGGATTGCACACCGCCTGCTGCACGTGCGCCTGCAGGAAGGTCGTTCCCTCCCTCGCCAGTCGATCGATGTTCGGCGTCCGGACATACTGGTTCCCGTAAGCGCCGAGCTCCGGCCTCAGATCGTCCACCGCGATGAAAAGCACGTTGGGGTGGGGCGACGTCTGGGGAGACTCACCCTGACCGCAGCCCTGCAGACAGGAGAGCACGCACAACGAAAGCAGTAGACCGCGAAGACCGCTCATTCGCCCTCCGATCCCGCCAGGGAATCGCACCCGTCCTCGGCCTTCTCCCCGGATGACGCCTCGAACAGACCGACGCGGGAAAGGGCGGGCTGTGCCAGGGAGCGCTCGATCGAGATCCGGACCCGGTCCGCTCGCACACCGGGCACCCGCAGGAGGCGCTTGTAGCCGATCGTGGTGCCGCGGGCGATCGGCGTCCAGTCGCCTTCGAGCCGCGCTTCGACGGAGAACGCGGCGATTCGCTGGCCGAGGCGGATCGGCTCCTGCAGCAGGACCCGGTCGAAGCACGTCGGGCGCCCGAGGTCGATCTCGATGGAAGCTGTCGGCTCTCCGCTCTTCGCGGCCCAGTACGTATCCGGATCGCCGTCGACCAGGTTACCGGGAGCGAAGGCCCCCCTTCGGCCACGGTGACTCGGCCCGCTGACCGGACGACCGGCGGCGAGGTCCTCGTGGAAGGTCTCGTCCAGGATCCGACGGAATTCCCGCAGCACGGAGACGTCCGTCTCGTGCAGCAGACCGCGCCTGTCCGGCGGAACGTTGAGGAGCAGGACGCAGTTGCGGCCCACTGAGCGGTAGTAGATGTCGATCAGCTCCTGAGGCGACTTCACCAGGGAGTCCTGCGATGCGTGATAGAACCAGCCTGGCCGGATCGACGTGTCGCACAGCGGGACGACCCATCGAGATCCTCGCGGATCGCCCGTGTTCAGATATTCCGTGTCGGCCGCTCCGATCACGATTCCCCCCACATCGATCGTGGACCAGTTGGTCTCCCCGGCGGCTCCGCTCTCGTTTCCGATCCACCGGATGTCGGGGCCAGCGTCCGAGAAGATGAGTGTCCTCGGCTGCAGGGACTTCACCAGGGCGAAGGTGCGGGGCCAGTCGTAGTAGGACTTCCTGTCGATACGGCGCTCCTCGTCGGCGCCGCCGTACCACCCCGTGCCGCCGTTTGCCCCGTCCACCCACAGTTCGTCGATCGGCCCGTACCCGGTGAGGAGCTCGCGCAGCTCGCCTCGATAGTACTCCAGGTATTCGGGCTCGCCGTAGTCGACGCGATTGCGATCCCACGGCGATACGTAGAGCCCCACCTCGAGCCCCTGGTCCCGGACGGCGTCGACGAACTCCCTGACGAGGTCGCCCCTGCCCTCGCGCCACGGGCTGTTGCGGACGGAGTGCTCCGTGAGCGCCGACGGCCACAGCGTGAAGCCGTCGTGATGCTTGGCGGTGAGGATCAGCTCGCCCATTCCGGCATCCGCCGCGACGGAAGCCCACTGTCCGGCGTCCAGCGCCGTCGGGTTAAACACGGCGGGCGACTCATCTCCGTAGCCCCACTCACGATCGGTGAACGTGTTCACGGAAAGGTGCACGAAACCGATCATCTCCATGCGCTGGTACTCGACCTGGCGCGCGGATGGGACCACGGCGGTG
>CANPVW010000028.1 GCA_947581745.1 Candidatus Benthicola azotiphorus | reverse complement strand
CGTCCGCGGCGACCGCCCCGTTCGGGTACGTCCAGTTCAACTACAACCCGAAGGGTCATCCTCCGCCCGCTCCTCCCGTGTACGCCGTGCCGCACTTCGACTTCCACTTCTACATCGTCGGCCAGGACGCCGTGAAGGCGCTCCGGACAGGCACGTGCGGTTTCCTGATGGACTGCGACGTGTACGAGCGGGCGCGCGTGCCCGTGCCGGAGAAGTACATGCCGCCGACCTACATCGAGGTGGGAGCGGCCGCCGCGGAGGAGGGCAATCATCTGCTCCCTTCCACGGCGCCGGAGCTGGCCGATCCGCCGGCGGATTTCACCGAGACGTTCATATTCGGATCGTATGATGGGCACATTACCTTCTACGAGCCGATGATCGCCCTGTCCGAGTTCACCGAGGGTGTCGACCAGTGCTTCGACATCGCGCAGTCGGCGGCGTGGGAGGTAGCCGGCTCGTATCCGACGAAGTACTGCATCCGCTATCTGCCGGACGAAGACGCGTATACGGTATCGCTCGAGTCGTTCGTCCGCCGCGAGGCCACCTGAGGAGAAGCGCATGACGAACATCCTGACGGTCCCTCCGGAAAAGGCCGGAGGTCTGCGCAAGCTCTTCTTTCGGTGGGTACGGGGTCAGTACGGCGGCGTCGTGCCGGGGGTCTATCAGGTACTCGCGGTGGACCTCCGGGTCGCCCGGCCGGCCGGCTCGCTGTACAGCTACCTGCACCTTCGCGGGTCGTCACCGCTCAGCCGGCTGCAACGCGAGATGCTGGCGACGGTCGTCAACGGAAAGGTGGGCGGCGCGCCCTGACTGGGCCTTCATTCGGCGGCGGTTCGTCGCCTCACCGGAGATGAGCACCTGGGCCACGAATTCGCCACCACGTGGCCCGAGTACGACCTGGATCCGGGCACGAGAGCCCTGCTCCGCTACGCCAGCAAGCTGACCGAGACGCCGAGCTTCGTGGGCGAGGATGACATCGCGTCGCTGCGGGAGAGCGGGTGGAGCGAGTCGGCGATCTGGGAGATCACGGCCCTCGCGTCCTTCTTCAACTTCAGCGGCCGCATGGAGGCGGTCTCCGGCCTGCCGCCGGACGAGATTCCCGCCGACGCGTCGTTTGCCGAGGCGCGAGCCGGCTGAGTCGGGGTCCGGCAGGACAGGGTGGCCGACCGTGAGCGGTCGGCTACCCCATCCAGAAGCCCTTGCGGTGCGAGATCCCCAGCACCTTCCGGCAGGTGCCGCAGAAGTAGATGAACCGTCGTCCCATGATCCCCGAAAGTGGCTGATACCACACGTTCCGCAGCTCGGTCGAGCAATGCGGGCACATGGGTCGAAGATCGTCTCGCTTCGTGCACTCGATCATGGCGGACCGTCCTCCGTGCGGGTTGAGCATGATTCCTGGTGTGCTATCGCCCGAGTGATGTACCCGCAGGCAGACGAAGTCATCGATCGGGCTGGGACAGGACGGGCTTTCGACCCTCGGACGTGGCGTGCGGACCGAACGCCGCCACCGATCCGGCCATCAGTATCGCGAACGGCCAGACAGGCGGCAGTCGCATGTTCCTCTTCGTGAATGTCCGGAGCGACTACGACGACAGCTTCGCGAGAGCCTTCTTCAGATCGTCCGAGTTCATGACCGGCACGAACTCGACCGCCGCATCGAAGCTCAGGAAGAGTCGCTCCGCGATCTGTGCAATCTCGGATGGGTCGGCCATGTCGAAGAACATCATCCCCGACCGCTCTCCACCCTCGGGCATGAAGTAGGCCGCCTCGGGCTGCAGCAGCTCGACCAGCGACTCTATGACCCGGCCCATCGACCCATCCTCGACGGCCGCGTTGCCCCTCTCCACCGGGACCGTCCATCTCAGCATCATCCTCATCTGAGTCTCTCCTCCTCGGGTTTCCGGCAGCGCCGGGACGGCAGAGCCGCCCCAATAACGCCCCCCGGCAGAGTTCGAGTCAAGCGGGCTGTGTCCGGTTTCGAGCGGCTTGTCCGCATACCTGGATGAGTCGATCACCGAAGCACGAACCAGTACGCAACCAGGAGGAAGACATGAGCACGATGACCGCACCTGTGGACAACGGAGTCAACGTCGGAGCGCTGCTCGAGGCACGTGAGGCTCTGACCGCGATGCCGGAAGCCGCCCAGTTCTCGTGGCGGGCCACCTGTGAGTGGGTGAAGGGCACGCACAGCCGCTCGACGGTGGAGCGCTTCTTCGGCCTCGGGCAGGAGCAGAGCCACCGCACGACGTACCAGTACGACACGGACCACCCGGAGATCTTCGCTTCCGAGGACAACGGGGCCACTCCGGTGGAGCTCGTGCTGGCCGGCCTCGCGGGCTGCCTGTCGGCCGGGATCGCCGCGGTCGCGCAGAACCGTGAGATCCAGCTCCGCTCCGTGAAGGCCACGCTCGAGGGCGCGATGGACATCCAGGGCATCCTCGGGATCGACCCCGACGTCCGGAACGGCTTCAGCGGCATCAAGGTGAAGTACGAGATCGATGCCGATGCGACGCCGGATGAGATCCGGGCCATCGTCGCCCAGTCTCAGAAGCGCTCCGCCGTGTACGACGTCATCACGAACCCGACCAACGTCACGGTCGAGGTAAACTGAGCTCCGGCTCGGATTACGAGAATGGTCATGCGTATTTCAACCGTCATCCTCGGAGCCGGCCACGCCGGGCTGGCCATGAGCCGCTGCCTCACCGAGCGCTCGATCGACCACGTGGTCCTCGAGCGCGGTGAGGTGGCGAACACGTGGAGGACCGAGCGGTGGGATTCGCTGCGGCTGCTCACACCGAACTGGCAGAGCCGGCTGCCCGGCTACCGCTATCAGGGAGACGATCCGGACGGGTATCGGACGATGCCCGAGACGATCGAGTTTCTCGAGCGGTACGCCGACCTGATCTCCGCGCCCGTGCAGACCCGGACCACGGTGACCTCGGTGCGCCCGGCACACGATGGATACGAGGTGGTGACGAACCGCGGCACCTGGCGTTGCCAGACCGTCGTCATCGCGACCGGCGCCTGCAACATACCGAACGTCCCGGCCATCGCCGGGGCGGTCCCGAGCCGGATCGACATGCTGACTCCGATGAACTACCGGAATCCGGCCCAGCTGGCGGATGGCGGCGTCCTGGTCGTCGGGGCTTCCGCCTCGGGGACGCAGATCGCAGAAGAACTCCAGCGCTTCGGCCGGCCCGTCACCCTGGCCGTCGGTGAGCACATCCGGGTGCCCAGGGTCTACCGGGGACTGGACATCAAGTGGTGGATGGACAAGACCGGCGTGCTCGATGAGGGCTACGAGGAGGTGGACTCCATCCTGCGCGCCCGCAACGTGCCGTCCCTGCAGCTCGTCGGTTCGGACGACCGCAGGAACCTCGACCTCAACACCCTGAGCGGGCTGGGCGTCGAACTCGTCGGGCGTCTCGCGGGCATTCAGGGCGACCGGGCGCAGTTCTCGGGATCGCTGCCGAACCAGTGCGCGATGTCCGACCTGAAGATGAACCGTTTGCTCGACAGGATCGATGAATGGGCGACCGACAACGGACTGGACGGAGAGGTCGATCCGCCGCACCGCTTCGAGCCTACGAGGGTCGAAACCTCCCCTCCGCTCGGCGTGGACCTCAGCAGGATCAGGACGATCCTCTGGGCGACGGGCTATCGCCCCGACTACTCGTGGCTCGACCTGGACGTACTGGATCGCAAGGGCCGCATCCGGCACGACGGAGGCGTCGTGGAATCGCCGGGCGTTTACCTGTTGGGCCTGCCGTTCCTGCGGCGCCGGAAGTCGAGCCTGATCGACGGAGCCGGCGCCGACGCGCGCGACCTGAGCGGCCATCTGGCCGCTTACCTGGATCGCGCGGCTTCCGGGCCGCTGCTCGCCCGAACAGCCTGAGGAGGGAGCAAATGTCCAGGCGACTGGAGCGGACTCGCTATGACGTGATCATCGCCGGCGCGCGTTGCGCGGGTGCGTCGACCGCCATGCTGCTGGCGCGAGGCGGGCTGCGGGTGCTGGTGGTGGACCCGAGCCGGCGAGGGAGCGACACCCTGTCCACGCACGCGCTGATGCGGGGGGGCGTGCTCCAGCTGCACCGCTGGGGCCTTCTGGAAGCGGTGCGCGCGTCCGGAGCCCAGGCTATCGGCAAGACCACCTTCCACTACGGCGACGAGACCGTCGAGATCCCGATAAAGGAACGGGACGGAGTGGACACCCTCTACGCGCCACGCCGAACCGTTCTCGATGCGATCCTGGTCGACGCCGCCGCCGACGCCGGAGCGGCCGTCGTCCACGGACAGGCGGTGGTCGACCTCATCCGGGATGACAGCGGCCGGGTCCGGGGCGCGCAGCTCTCGGGAGCCGACCGGCGGGTGACCCGGGTGGAGGCCGACCTCGTCATAGGAGCGGACGGCATCAGGTCGCGAATCGCTCGGATCCTAGAACTCGAGCCGATACGTACCGCCGGCCACGCCACGGCTTCGATCTACGGGTACTGGAAGGACCTGGGACTGGACGGGTATCACTGGTACTACGAAACCGGAGCGGCGGTCGGCTCCATCCCGACCAACGGCGGCGAGACGTGCGTGTTCGCCTCGATGCCTCAGGCCCGGTTCGAGGGCGGCCGCGCCGACGGACTGGAGGCGCTCTACCACGAGCTTCTGGGGGACGTATCCTCGGACCTGGCGCGCCGTGTCGCGCGGAGCGAGGGCCCGGGAAGGCTCAGGGCGTTCGCCGGCAAGCGCGGTTTTCTGCGCCCGGCGGCCGGACCGGGCTGGGCGCTGGTGGGGGATGCCGGCTATTTCCGGGATCCGCTCACCGCGCACGGCATCACCGATGCGCTTCGAGAATCGGAGTTCCTGTCCCGGGCCGTGCTCGAGGGCGGTGACGCCGCACTCGCCGCCTATCAGGCGTCGCGTGACGAGCGAGTCCAGGGACTGTTCGAGGTGACGGACCAGATCGCATCGTTCGAATGGAACATGGAGCAGGTCAAGATCCAGCACCTGGCCCTGGCCCGGGAGATGAATACCCTCGTGGACGCCACTCGCTCTCTCGGCCAGGCGGTCGTGGGCGCACCGGCGCTGCAGGTCTCGCGGGCGAGCTGATTCGCGGCTCACCCGCGAAACAACCGGAGGAAGGTCGCAAATGAAGGTCGCAGTCGGAGATACCGCTACCCGCAGCCTCACCCTGACGGCCGAGCACGTGGAGTCCTACGCCCGGATCACCGGCGATCGGAATCCACTCCACTTCGACGAGGAGTTCGCTGCCGGCACGAAGTTCGGCCGGCTGGTCGTGCAGGGGGGACTGACCACGGGACTGCTCCACGCCCTGGTGGCGATGGACATGCCCGGTCCCGGGACCGTCTTCCTCAGCCAGGACTGGAAGTTCACGGCACCCGTCTTCATCGGAGACACGATCACCGCCACCGCGAAGGTGCTGAAGGTCCATGATGTGAAGCCGGTCACGCAGCTCGCGATCGAGGTCGTGAGAGATGACGGGGAGGTGGTGCTGGAGGGCGAGACCTGGTGCTACACGTTCTCGGGACGGCCG
>CANPVW010000027.1 GCA_947581745.1 Candidatus Benthicola azotiphorus | reverse complement strand
AGGGCGGAGTAGCGGTCGATCCGGCGGCTGACGGCGGGACGCGCGGCTACGCTATCGTCAGGTTTCCCGGGGACCTGTGATCTCGCCACCTTTGACACCCAGTTCCGACACGGATTACTTTACGGAGCGTGATTTCACCGCCGTCACGCATCCGATCACGGCCCGGCCGGGCCGACTCCGCCTTCGGGCTCAGACCGCGCGTCGACGTGATTTCCACGAACTTCTTCGTCGTCCTGGCCGCGTCCCGCGGACGCGGCGCGAGACCAAACCAAGAGTGAGAGCCAATGCCTGACACGCCGATGGCGGATGCGAAGTACATCTTCATCACCGGAGGAGTCGTCTCCTCGCTCGGAAAGGGAATCGCGGCGGCCTCGATCGGCCGGCTCCTGGTGGAACGGGGCCTCGCAGTCACGATCCAGAAGTTCGATCCGTACATCAACGTGGATCCGGGCACGATGTCGCCGTTTCAGCACGGCGAGGTCTTCGTGACGGACGACGGAGCCGAGACCGATCTCGATCTCGGGCACTACGAGAGGTTCATCAACGAATCGCTTTCGCAGGCCAACAACGTCACCACGGGGCGGATCTACCAGAACATCATCAGCAAGGAGCGTCGTGGCGACTTCCTGGGCGCGACGGTCCAGGTGATCCCGCACGTGACCGACGAGATCAAGTCGTACATCCAGATGCTGGCGCCGGGCCACGATGTCGTCATCACGGAGGTCGGGGGCACGGTCGGGGACATCGAGTCCCTCCCGTTCCTCGAGGCGATTCGCCAGTTCCGCCAGGACGTGGGCTGGAAGAACACCGTCCTCATCCACCTTACCCTCGTGCCGTATATCGCGGCGGCCGGCGAGCTCAAGACGAAGCCGACCCAGCATTCGGTGCGCGAGCTGATGGAAATCGGGCTGCAGCCGGACATCCTGGTGTGCCGTACCGAGTGGCCCCTTCCGGAGGAAGTCCGCAGGAAGGTGGCGCGGTTCTGCAACGTCGACATGCGGGACGTTATCGAGAGCCGGGACATGGACACGATCTACGAGGTGCCTCTGCGCCTGCGGGAGCAGAGGCTGGACGATCGAATCGTGGAGCATCTGGGCCTCGAGACGTCCGAGCCGGATCTCACCGACTGGGAGTCCATGGTCGAGCGGATCAAGCACCCCGGTCGAGGGGAGGTGCGTGTGGCAGTGGTGGGCAAGTACACGGCGCTCGTCGACTCGTACAAGTCGATCCAGGAGGCGTTGATCCACGGCGGAATCGCCAACGATGCGGGCCTGCGGATCGACTGGTTGTCCTCCGAGGCGATCGACGCCAAGGGAGCGGAGTCGCTGAGTTCGTACGACGCGGTGTTGATCCCCGGGGGATTCGGACAGCGGGGGGTAGAGGGAATGGTGGATACGGTGCGCTACCTCCGTGAACAGGGAGTTCCGTTCCTCGGGATCTGTCTCGGTCTGCAGTGCGCCATCATCGAGTTCGCTCGCAACGTATGCGGGCTCGAGCGTGCGGACTCGGCCGAGTTCGAGCCGGAAACGCCGCACCCCGTGATCTCGCTTCTCGACTCGCAGCTGCAGGTCACGATGAAGGGTGGAACGATGCGGCTCGGAGCCTATCCGGCGGAGCTCGTCGCTGGAAGCCGGGTTCGGGAGATCTATGGAGAGGACGAGATCTCCGAACGGCACCGTCACCGGTACGAAGTGAACAACGCGTACCGGGACGCGCTGGCCGCGGGCGGCCTGGGATTCAGCGGGCTGTCACCGGGCGGAGGGCTGGTGGAGATCATCGAGCTGCCGGACCATCCGTTCTTCGTCGCCACTCAGTTCCATCCTGAGCTGAAGTCGCGGCCTACCCGGGCGCACCCGCTGTTCGCGGCCTTCGTCGCCGCTGCCGTTGAGCGCCGGGACGCGAGATCTGCAATGGAGACCGGGGGCGTCGGCGAGCGTACGACCTGGGCCACGGCCGGCCGCGAGTGAGCATCCTCGACCCCGGGAACCGTTTCCTGCTGATCGCAGGGCCGTGCCTTCTCGAGGACGATCGACTCAACATCTCGATCGCCGAACACGTGCAGGACGTTGCCGAGCGTCTGCGGCTGACGGCCATCTTCAAGGCGTCGTTTGACAAGGCCAACAGGACCAGTGCCGCGTCTCCGAGAGGGCCGGGGCTCGAGGAAGGCATGGATCGATTGCAGGCGGTCCGCAGGGAGACCGGATTGCCGGTGATCACCGACATTCACGAGTCGGGCCAGGCGGAGTTGGTGGCCGGCGTCGTGGACGCGATACAGATCCCGGCCTTCCTCTGCCGACAGACCGATCTGCTGACCGCCGCCGGGCGAACCGGACTTCCAGTCAACATCAAGAAGGGGCAGTGGCTGGCTCCGGAGGACATGCGACATCCGGTACAGAAGGTCCGCGAGGCGGGGGCCGGAGGAGTTAGCGTGACGGAGCGGGGCACGGCATTCGGATACGGACGCTGGGTGGTGGACATGCGGAGCTTCGCGATCATGCGTGAGACCTGCGATTGCCGCGCGCTGTTCGACGCGACTCACTCGGTGCAGCTGCCGGGTGGCGGCGAGGGTGGGGCGCTCAGTGGGGGCGAGCCCCGATGGATCGAAACCCTCGCGCGCGCCGCCGTGGCGGCGGGCGCGGACGGCGTGTTCGTGGAGACGCATCCGGACCCGGCCACCGCCCCTTCCGATGGTGCCAACATGCTGCCGATGGCACGACTTCAACCTCTGCTCGAGAGCCTTCTCTCGATTCGTCAGGCGAGGCACGCGGGCGCCTCGGAAGCGCCATGAGCGCAATCCCCCCGGACGTCGCGCAGCGGGTGCGGGTGGTGCTGCTCGACGTAGATGGGGTGATGACCGATGGGGGCCTGTACGTGTCCGGGGGTGACGACGCGGCGGAGGAAGGGCGTCGCTTCCACGTCCACGACGGTCTCGCCGTTCACATGCTGCGGCGAGCGGGCCTGAAGGTCGCGGTGGTCTCGGGGAAGCTCTCCGCTCCGGTCCGAAGGCGGGCAGAGTCACTCGGAATCGTGGAGATCCACCAGGTATCGGCGTTCGGCAAGCTGGACGCGGTGGATGGCGTGTTGAAACGGGCCGGGGCGACGTGGGGGGAAGCCGCCTTCCTGGCGGACGACCTGGCGGATCTTCCGGTGCTTCGAGAGGTAGGGCTACCGGCGGCCGTGGCGAACGCCGTTCCCGAGGTGAGGGAGGCTGCCACCTGGGTCGGCGTGGTACCCGGCGGAGCCGGCGCGGTGCGGGAGTTCACCGAGGCGCTCCTCGGGGCACGCGGTGAGTGGGCGTCCCTGGTCGAAGGCTACGTCGGCGAGTGCGTCGAGCACTGGAGGTCGAGATAGAAAGCCACGGCGCGGAGGAAGCGGTCCGGGAGGCCCGGATCATCGAGCGTGGCCGTGAAGTGCTGCGCATCGAGAGCGAGAGCGTCGCTTCCCTGGCCGATCGGCTGGGCTCCGAGTTCGCTGCGGCCGTCCGCATGATCCAGTCGACTTCCGGTCGAGTCGTGGTCACCGGCATCGGAAAGTCGGGAATCGTGGCGCGGAAGCTGGCCTCGACCTTCTCGTCGACCGGTACGCCCGCGGTCTTTCTTCATCCGGTGGAAGCGGCGCACGGTGACGTCGGCATGCTTGTGAGCGGAGATCTGGTCCTCGCCATCTCGAAGAGCGGTGAAACGAAGGAGCTGGAGAGTCTGCTTCCGGTTCTCGGGAGGCTCGGGGTCCGGGTGATCGCGCTGACCGCGGAGTCGGGGTCGAAGCTCGCGAGCCGCGCCGACCTGGTGCTGGACGTCGCGGTGCAGGTGGAAGCCTGTCCTCACGACCTTGCCCCGACGGCCAGCAGCACCGCGACGCTCGCCATGGGCGACGCACTGGCGATGGCCGTGTCCGAGGCCCGCGGCTTCGGACCGGAGGACTTCGCCCGGCTCCACCCCGGGGGGGATTTGGGGAGGCGCCTCACCATGACGGTCCGGGACGTGATGATCACCGATGAGGAGAGAGTACCGCGCCTCGGCCTGGGGGCGGACCTGCGCACCGCGATGCACGAGATCGCCCACCGTCAGGGCACCGTCCCCGTGCTGGATGCCGCCTCGCGGGTCGTGGGTGTCATCACCGCCGGGGACCTTACCCGGTACGCCGACGAGCATCCCGGCTTTCTCGGCGACCCGGTCGAACGCGCCATGAATCCGTCGCCGAAGATGAGCGCACGTGCAGAGATGGCCACGGCCGCTCTCGCGCGCATGGAAGAGTACGGCATCATGGCGATGCCGGTGGTGGACGCTGAAGGCCGGCTGCTTGGGATGGTCCACCTGCACGACCTGTTGCGGGAGCGCCTGTCGTGAGGTGCGCCGGCAGTGGCTCTCGCGCGGTCCCGCGGACACTCGTCCTGTTGGCCACGCTCGCGCTGTGCTCGTGCGAGAAGGAAGACCCGAAGCCCCTGGCCTCGGACACGCTTCTCGGGCTCGAGGCGGACCAGGTACTGGTCGGAGTCGAGATGAATCTCACCAGGGCCGGCGTCCGGAATGGCATCCTGAAGGCGGATACGGCGTTCAGCTTCCAGGAAGAGGGCCTGCTCCGCCTCCACAATCTGCAGATCACGTTCTACGGGAGCACCGGCCTGGAGGAAGGGGTGCTGACCGGAAGGCAGGGGGAGTACGAATTCGAGACGGGCGACGTCGACGTGCGGGGGGACGTGGAAGTCACCGAGGCGGCGGGATCCAAGCGCCTGGTGACCGAACAACTGCGCTACGTCGCCTCGGCGGATTCGCTTTACGGCGACACGGCCTTCGTCCTCTACCGTCCCGGCCTCGAGTCCAGGGGCGACAGCTTCGTGAGCGATGCTCAGCTGGAGAACGTACAGATACTCAACCCGAGCTTCGTGACCGAAGGCGATCCGAGCGCTGCCGGGAGCGGCGGTCCTCCCCAATGAACGTCCCGGGCATTGGCCGCGTCGGCGCGCCACGGCCAGTTCGGGCCTGGCCGATCGCTCGAGCCATCCTGGCAATTCTGGCGCTTCCGGCGCTGGCCGGCGCGCAGGCGCCGCCATCCTGCCAGCTGAGGGTCCGGGTCGTGCCCCAGGCCGGGTCGACGGACCAGCCGCGGAGCAACATGCTGGCGATTCCCGGCTCGGAGGGACTCTACGAGATGCATCTGGGCGGCGGTCTCGTAGTGGGTCGCTGCGGTGACGCGACGATGACCGGCGACAGCGCGATCCACCTGGAACACGTGGCAGAGGCGCGCATGATCGGCTCCGTGCGTTATCGCGATACCACGCGAGTGCTGGATGCCGACCGCGTCACTTACTACGGCGTCTCCGATCGCGTCGTCGCCGAAGGCAATGTCCGGCTGGAACGCCTGCAGTCGGGTGCGACGCTGGAGGGACCGCGCATCGAGTTTCTGCGGACGCCGTTTCAGGGAAGTCGGACACTCGCCACCGGACGGCCTCACATGACGCTGCCGACCGGCGGTGCCGGCAGCGAGCCGTTCCTGGTCGACTCGGATGAAGCCGAGTTCGAAGGAGAGGAGCACGCATTCGCGCGAGGGGAGGTCGAGATTCGGCGGTCGGACCTGGACGCCACGGCCGACAGCGCCCGTTTCGATTCCGGAGGCTTGGGGGTGCTGTACGGACGTCCGGTCGTACGAGGGGAGGGCTACACGCTCACGGGAGACAGCGTCCTCGCCCGCTTCTCGGGCGACGAGCTCCGCGAAGTGCGCTCCTTCGGGGGCGCCACGGCGAGTGGACAGGACTTCGAGCTGCAGTCCGAAGTGGTCGTCGCCGAGATCAGTGCGGGGGAGGTGGAAAGCCTGTGGGCGTTCGGCGAGGGTCGTTCGATCGCGGCTTCGGGCCGATTCCAGTTGGCTGGAGACTCGATCGAGTTTTCGTTGACCGCAGGGCAGATCGATTCGATCGCGTCGGTCGGCACTGCCGCTTCGGTCGAGACCGATCCGTTCGTGCCGGGGACTCAGCTGGTGGAGGCCGCCAAGGACCTGGAGCCGGGTTCGAACTGGCTGACGGGGGACACGATCCGGGCCTACTTCTTGCCCGCGGTCCCGGACTCTCTGATCCCCGGGGCGGAAGTCGAGCCGACTCCCGAGCGGCTCACGGCGCTCGGAAGTGCCAGGTCCTTCTACGCCTCCGTGCGCGATTCGACCCGGTCCGCCGCCCCGTCCAGAAACTACATGCTCGGGAACCGGATCGAGGTGCGTTTCACGGACGGCGAGCCATCGGAGGTGATCGCGCGTGATGCCATCGGCATCTATCTCGAGCCGCAGGCGGAAGGAGGGGGACGGTGAGCGGATCGAGCGTTCTGCGGGCCGAAGGACTCGTAAAGACGTTCGGGAAGCGGCGGGTGGTCGACGTCGTCGATCTGGAGGTGAAGCAGGGCGAGATCGTCGGACTCCTCGGGCCGAACGGGGCGGGGAAGACCACCACGTTCTACATGATCGTCGGCCTCCTTTCGGCCAATTCGGGAAAGGTCTTCCTGGACGACCAGGAGCTCACCCGCGTCCCGATGTACAGGCGCGCCAGGGCCGGCATCGGATACCTTTCCCAGGAGCCTTCCATCTTCCGGCGTCTCACGGTCGAGCAGAACGTGATGGCGATCCTGCAGACCCTGGATCTCACCCGAGCCGAGAGGCAGGCGCGCCTCGATCAGCTGCTCGGGGAGCTCTCGATCGGTCACCTGAGGAAGAACAAGGCAGATTCCCTGTCCGGCGGGGAACGAAGGCGCCTCGAGATCACCCGCGCCCTGGTCACGCAGCCCAAGTTCATGTTGCTCGATGAGCCGTTCGCGGGTGTGGACCCGATCGCGGTGGACGACATCCAACGGATCGTCGCGGAGCTCAGGGAGCGCGGTCTGGGCGTCCTGATCACGGACCACAACGTGCGAGAGACGCTCTCGATCACCGACCGGGCCTATCTGATGTTCAACGGACGGATTCACATCGAAGGACCGGCTCAGACTCTGGTCGAAGACCCCGAAGCCCGCAAGATGTACCTGGGACTCGACTTCGAGCTCTGACGGCGCCAGCGCTCTCACCTGGCGGTCGCGCCTCCTGCAAGGGGTGTGCCGTGCGATCCCCGTGCGCTATCTTACATACGAGTACGGCCTGCGGGCCGGTGAAACGAACTGGAGCGAGTGACCGCCTAGCATATGGCCAACTTCAGGCGAGGGCTCTCACAGAGCCTCGGCATGCGTCAGGAGCTGAAGATCAACCCTCGCCTGTATCAGGCGATGGACCTGCTCTACATGCCCCTTCTGGATCTGCAGGCCCACCTCAAGCAGGAGGTGCTGGTCAATCCGTTCCTGGAGTTCACGGAAATGGCCGAGGAGGAGATTCCGGAGGAAAAGGCCGACGAGGAGGAGGACGAGGACGAGGTCGATTGGGAGGAGATCCTCCTCAACGGCTTCGACGCGGGCGGGCGGCGCAGTCAGTTCGATGACAAGGAACACTACATGCCCACGCCGGCGGCCCCGCCGGACTTGTGGGAGCACCTGAGGGAGCAGCTGAACCTCCTCACCCTGGCCGATCGCGAGCTGGCGCTGGGCGAGGAGATCATCGGCAACATCGACCGGGAAGGGTTCCTGGCCTGCGGTCTGGAGGTGGTCGTCGAGACCCTGAACGACTGGCTCGCCGAGACCGAGCCGGAGCTATGGGAGGAGATGGAGCCGTTCACGCTGGAGGAAGCCGAATCCGTCCTGGGGGTGATCCAGGGCTTTTACCCGCCGGGAGTCGGCGCCCGAGACCTTCGAGAGACCCTGTTGATTCAGCTCAGGGAGCGGGGCGAGGACGATACTCTGGCCTACCGCATCATACACGATCATTTCGATCAGCTGGTGAATCACCGGTGGAGCGAGCTGTCGAAGGAGCACGGGATCTCCCCGCTGGACGTGCAGAGCGCTGCGGACTCGATCGCGAAGCTGGATCCGAAGCCGGGGCTGAAGTACGCTGACATGAGCGAGAACTACGTCATCCCGGATCTCGCGGTGGAGAAGGTCGATGACGAGTACTTCGTGTTCCACAACGATTCGTCCCTCCCGCGCCTGAAGCTGTCTCGATCGTACCGGGAAGTGGCGCAGGACCGGAATCAGTACCAGGGCGAGAACAAGGCCTTCATCTCGAAGAAGCTGAACAGCGCCCAGTGGATGATCCAGGCGATCGAGCAGCGACGACAGACGATGCTGAAGGTCATGAACTTCATCGTCGACCGTCAGCGGGACTTCTTCGAGAAGGGTGTCGAGCACCTCAGGCCCCTGACGCTCCGGGAGGTGGCCGAGCACATCGACATGCACGAGTCCACGGTCTCGCGAGTCACGAACGACAAGTACGTGCAGACGCCTCGCGGCGTGCTGCCGCTCAAGTTCTTCTTTTCCTCCGGCCTCTCGACGGACTACGGCGAGGACGTGTCGGCCCGCGGCATTCGCGCCCGGATCCAGAAACTGGTTGCCGACGAAGACCCGAAGAAGCCCCTGACAGACCAGGCCATCGTGGACGTCCTGAAGAAGGAGGGCGTGCAGATCGCGCGCCGGACGGTCGCGAAGTACAGGGACCAGCTCGGCATTCTGTCGGCCAGGATGCGAAAACGAGTATGACCGGGTCCGGGCCGTCTCCCGGCGACTCCCCTCCGCCGGCCTCCCGATTCTTCTCCGTCCTCATCCCCGCCTTCAACGAGGTCGAGAACATGCCCGACCTGTTCCGGGAACTTGCCGGGACGTTCCAGAGGTCCGGCCTGGATGGCGAGATCATCCTGGTGGATGATGGTTCCACGGACGGGACGCTGGAAGCCGCGCGAGAAGCCGCACAGGCGGCCGGAATCGCAGACCGGACTGTATTGCTGCACCACAGGATCAACAAGGGAAAGACGGCGGCCATGATGACGGCCGCGCGGGTGAGCCGCGCACCGATCCTGGTGCTGTTCGACGCTGACCTGCAGCATTCGACGGACCAGATCCCGCGCTTCGTGGACGCCCTGGATCACGGGTATGACGTCGTGGCGGGGCGGAAGATCGGTGACTACTCCAAGCACCGCGTGTCGCGCATCTATAACGGATTGTCGCGAGCCATCTTCCAGGTCCCGGTGCGGGACCTGAACTCGATGAAGGCCTTCCGGCGGGAAGTCCTGGACGAGATTCACCTGCGGGAGGACTGGCATCGCTATCTGATCGTTCTGGCGCACGACCGGGGCTTCCGGGTTGGCGAAATCGACATCGAGCTCCTCCCCCGCCGACACGGCGTTTCGAAATACAGCGGGCAGGGAAGGGTGGTCGTCGGCCTGCTCGACCTGGTGTCCGTGTGGTTCCAGCTCGTGTTCAGCCGGAAGCCGATGCTCTTCTTTGGAATCACGGGTCTCGGTCTGGCGGGGCTCGGGGTCATCGTCGGGCTCGTCGCCCTGTTCCTGAGGTACGCCCTGGGCGCCGGCTTCCGACCGCTCCTCACCCTGGTCGTATTCCTCGTCCTGCTGGGTGGACTGCTCTTCACGGCCGGCCTGTTGGCCGAACTGATAGCCGGGCTCCGGGCCGAGGTCGAGGATCTCCGCCGGGAGCTTCGAAGGTGACCTCGGAGCTCGAGGGCGCCCGGATCGATTCGAATCATACCGGCACGGCCCCGGCGATCCTCGTTGCGGTGCACGTCCTTCTGGCACTGCTGGTGTTCGAGCCGACCCTCTTTCCAGGGGCGGATGCCGGGCACTACATGGTGCTCGGCGAGTCGCTCCGCCACGGCATGGGGTTTCGCGACATCCAGCTGCCGGGATCTCCGCTGCACGCCAAGTTCCCGCCAGGCTATCCGATCATCCTGGCGGTGGCCGGGTGGTTCGGCGGCCTGCAGCTCTTCAAGGCGGTATCGCTGGCGTTCGCGGCTGGCTCGGTATGGCTGACGTACCGGATCGCCGGAACCCTCGTCGGTCGGAAGTCGGCGCTGGTGGCGGCAGGTCTGTTCGCGATCTCTCCCGTGCTGCTCGATTTCTCGCACAGGGTGCTGTCCGAGGCGGCCTTCACGTTCCTGCTGCTTGCCGCGGTGGCGACGACCCTCGGAGATCGGCGCATCGGGGCCGCGGCCCTCGGGGTGGCGGGGGCGGCGTTCTTCACACGGACCGCGGGTCTTGCCGTGCTTGTGACTTTCACCGTGTGGGCGCTCCTTTCACACGATCGACGCCGTGCGGCGACCGCGCTGGCGGTCGCTCTGGTCTGCGTCGTCGGCTGGGCGATGTATCAGCACCTCGCGCAACCGGCCCAGCCCGGCTACCTGGACGAGCTGGTCCGGAAGAACCCTTACGTGCCGGAGGCCGGCAATGTGGGCCTGGCGGAGTTTCCGGTTCGGGCGGCCCGCAACATGTGGCGTTACGTCAGCTCGGAGCTTCCCGGTTCGTTCGGGTTCGCCACCGTCCGACGGGGGACCGTGGCCGCCACCGCCGTGGCGGGCGTCGCTCTCAGTGCGCTGGCGCTCTTCGGCTGGCTCAGGTCGGCCGTACGTAGCCTGACGGTCGCCCACCTGCTCGTCGCCATCTACCTGGGCCTCATCCTTCTCTGGCCCACGGTGTGGACGGATCGCCGGTTCCTGCTTCCGATCCTCCCCCTGCTGCTCGTGTTCGGAACGCTGGGCGCCGGTGCCCTGCTGGAAACTGTGGGCGCGCGGGTCGGTCCGGTGCTCGTCCTGCTGGTGGGTGGAGTCGTCGTCGCTTCGTCCCTCGTCTCCGTCGCCTCCGTCGTGCCGGGCCGCGTGGCCTGTCAGGCCTCGTACAGGGCCGGTACGCCGTGCGACCGTCCTCAGTATGCAGAATTCTACGCGATGGCCCGCTGGGCCGCGGAGTACACGCCGGCAGGCTCCATCATCGCCAATCGCAGCCCCGCGACCTTCTTCCTGTTCTCACGGCGTCAGGGCGACCTGTATCCCTATTCCCGGGACCCGGCCGTGGTCCTTCGCGGACTGGAGGACATGGGCGCCGACTACGTCGTGGTGGACCGCCTGAGTGCCACGACGGCCATGTATCTGATCCCGGCCGTCGCGGCCAACCTGGATCGGTTCGAGCCGGTGCACTCTGTCGGAGGCGAGGACGGCACGGTCCTTCTGCGGCTTCTTTCCGCACCGAGGACCGCTTCGCTGCCACGCGGTCCATGAGGGTCGTCCACGTCGTCACGGCCTTCCCGAGGCAAGACGACGATCCGATCACCCCCTGGCTGGTCCAACTGATCCGCCGCCAGCGCGATCAGGGCATCGATGCCTCGGTTCTCGCTCCGGCCTACCGGGGTGGACCTCGGTCGGAGGGCTCGGGCCTTCCTGTACGGAGGTTCCGTTACGCGCCGGCTTTTCTCGAGACCCTGACGCACGAACAGGCCGTCCCCGACAGGATTCGAGACCACCCGGCGGCAGCGATGCTGGTTCCGCCCTATCTGGCGGCGGGTTGTCGAGAAGCAACGCGCCTCGGACGCGATGGGCCCGATCTGGTCCACGTTCACTGGCCGATGCCGCACGCCTTGTTCGGCGCCGCCATGCGACGGGCGTCGGGAGGGCGGACCGCCGTGATATGCAGCTTCTACAGCGTGGAAGTGAACTGGGTGAGCCGACGCATGCCGTGGCTGGGCCCCTTCCTCGACTGGACGATCCGCACTGGTGACGCGGTCACGGCGATTTCGAACTCGACCGCGCACGCGGTGAACGACCGTGTGGATCGCCCGGTCTCCGTGATCCCCTATTCCTCCGCGTTGCCGGAGGTAGCTTCCGGGCAGGTGAAGCCAGCCCTGGATGATCCGCAACAGCCCCTTCGGCTGCTGTTCGTGGGTCGCCTGGTGGAGCGGAAAGGGGTCGAAGTGCTCGTGAGGGCCCTCGCGAGGCTGAGACACCACAGGGAGGCGGAGCTCGTGATTGTCGGCGCGGGGAACCGTGAAGGAAGTGTGAGGCAGACAGCTGCCATGGAGGGCGTTGCGGATCACGTCCACATGCTGGGCTTCGTGAGCCCAGAGCGGCTGGCTCGTGAGTACGCGGACGCGGACATATTCGTGCTGCCGGCGGTACGCGATTCCCGCGGCGACACCGAGGGTCTGGGGGTCGTACTGCTCGAAGCGATGGCGTATGAGCGGCCTGTGATCGCATCACGGGCGGGCGGAATTCCGGACATCGTGGTCGATGGCGAGACGGGGTGGTTGGCGGATCCGGGTGACTCGGAAGTGCTGTCCCGCCTCATTCTGGAAGTCGCTTCGGATCCGGAAGCCGCCCGGCGCGTGGCGGCCCGTGGGAAGCAGGAGGCTTCCACGCGCTTCGCCTGGGAGCACATTCTCGAACAGACGAACGCGGTCTACGAATCGGCCGTGCGGGCGCGACATGGGCGACGGGACTGACCGCTACGAGGAGTTCACGGGCACGGAAGAGTATCGGGCGAGCCGGGCTCGAAAGGCTCGTGTCATCTCTCACATCTGCGGTCCGTATCTTACGGGGTCCGCTCGCGCCGTCGACCTCGGGTCGGGCACCGGCATTATTCGCAAAGCACTTGAGATAGAGACTGGTAATCATATATATGGACTGGAAATAGACGGCACGTTCATTGTCGAACGTGAGCGAATGGTCCGGGGTGACGTTCTCCGTATGCCGTTCGCCTCGGAGAGCGTCGATTTCGCGATGTTGAACCAC
>CANPVW010000026.1 GCA_947581745.1 Candidatus Benthicola azotiphorus | reverse complement strand
GATCCGGCGGACTTCCGGTCCAGGAGTCGCAACACGCCGATCGCCGGCTGGGAGCTGATCGGGCGCGTGCACAGGACACTGGTGGGGGGAGAGATACGGTTCGCTCGAAACTGAGCGAGGGTTCGCGGCGATCGCGACCGCCGTGCCATTCAACACATCATCACCGAGGGCCTGATGGACGGGGAACACGTGATACCTGAAGCGATCCGGGCACTGCTCGAGAAGCGCAGCACATTCCAGGAGTGGCTGGGCCGGCTCGACGAGCTGGGTAACGAGTTCCGTCCGGAGGTGACCGAGAAGGTCAGGAGCGACTATGCGGCCCGCCTGGCGGATGTCGAAGGGGAGCTGGAGGGACACCGGGCGGAGCTGGAGGCCGCGCTCACCGACCGCGCCGCGGCGGTGGACAAGGTGGCGCGCGAGCACGACGCGCGCTCGTCGGAGCTTGAGGAAACACAGCTCCGTCACGTGGTCGGCGAGTTCGACGACGACGAGTGGGAGGCCCGGCGGGGCGAGCACCAGGTCGAGATCGACAGACTGGAGGCAGAGCTGACCGAGCAGAGGTCCGCGGTGGAGTCCCTGCAGACCGTGCTCGGGGAGCTGACCGGCGGTGTGGCCGGAGGCCGGCGCGCATTGCACGTGGAGCCCGCGGCCACGATGCCCGAGGATCTGCCGATGGGTGGGGATGTCTCCCCGGAGCCCGGGACGGCGGTCGAGGAGGAGGCCGAAGAGGTGGAGACCCTGGAGTCGGTCGAGCCACCTTCCTGGATGACTCAGCCGTTCGCGGACCGGGCGGTGGAGGCCGAGGAGCACGAGGCGATCGAAGTGGCGTCCGAGCTCCTGGAGCTCGAGAGCGAGGTCGACGAGAGCGCCGCGATCGAAGAAGAGCTGGAGCTCGAGGTGGAGCCGGAGGCAGCAGAGGCCCCCGAAGCCGAAGCGACAGGTGAGAGCTCGGCGGGGGACGAGGAGCCCGTCGAGGTCGAGGAGCCCGGAGAGTTCATGGACGAGCTAGAGTTCCTCGAGTCACTGTCGCTGGATGACGCCGACAGCTTCGACGCGGTGTCGGCGATGCTGGACGAGGATGAAGCGGAGGACGGATCCGACGAAGGATCCGGTCGGAAGAGGGAGGATTCCTGAAAACCGACAGCCCACGAGCCGGGTGGGCCCGCGGGCTGGTCGTGGGTCGGCGTTCCCCGGGGAGAGCGCCGTCAGTCGCTCAGGCCGCGAACGTAGCGAGCGAGCCTGGACTTGCGCCGGGCCGCCGCCTGCTTCGACACGATTCCCTTGCGCGCGGCGGTGTCGAGCATCGAGGCGACCTTGCGGTACGCCGTCTCGGCTTCTTCCGGCGACTCGGTGTGCAGCAGGCTCTTCGTCCGGGTGCGTATCTCCGAGCGAACCGTCCGGTTGCGGTCCCGTCGCTTGTGGGACTGTCGCAGTCTCTTGCTGGCACTCTTGATATTCGGCAATTCTCTGTTCCTTCAGCTGTTCGCGTCCCAGGGACCCAAAGACCGTACAGAATATACTGCCCCCGCCGTCGAATCAAGGTCGACGCGAGCCCGGCATGAGTCCGATCGCCCCCTCCCTCGAATCGGTCACGCGTACGATCGAGCCCTTCCAGGTGAGCCTGGAGCGGTTCGAGGGGCCTCTCGACCTGTTGCTCCACCTGATCCGCTCCCAGGACATCGACATCTTCGACATCCCGATCGCCCGCATCACCGAGCAGTTCGTGGCTGCGCTCGGCGAGGGTCTCGAGGCGATGCCGATCGAACGGGCCGGCGAGTTCCTCGAAATGGCGGCCACGCTCGTGAGGATCAAGGCGCAGCTGCTGCTTCCGAGACCGGAGCAGCCGGACTGGGACGAGGATCCGAGGGCCGAGCTCGTCCGGCGCCTGCTGGAGTACGAGCATTTTCAGGATGTGGTCCACGTTCTCGAGGGAGCCGAGGCGCAGAGAGGCCGCCACTTCGGCAAGGGATACGTGGAGAACCGGCCCGTGCCGGCGCTCGCGCCCGTCCGGCTGGAGGTCACTCTCTCCGACCTCCTGTTCGCGGCCGCCAGGATCCCCGAACCGGCTCCACCGATCGAGATCCGGCCGCCGTCTCAGACCGTGACCGTGGACGAGAAGGTGTCGCTTCTGCGGCGTCTGCTCGGAAAGGCGAAGAGGGTCTCGTTCGACCGGCTGTTCCGGCCGTGGGGGACACGCGCCCACGCCGTAGCCGGTCTGCTCGCGGCTCTCGAGCTCGCCAAGCAGCAGGCGCTGCGAATCGAGCAGGCCGGGCCGTTCGCGTCGATCTGGCTCCTCGCGGGCGGAGAGAAGAAACGGAAGGCGGCCGCTCCTGCATCGGCAGGCGGCGGGGAGGATGGCGAATGAGGGTCGAGCAGATAGTCGAGGCGACGCTGTTCGCGAGCCAGACCCCGCTCAGAGCGGACGAGATCGCGCGGGCGGACGAGCACCTCACGGAGGAGGACGTGGTGCGGGCGATCCAGACGCTGCGCGACGAGTACGAGGAGTCGGAGCGCGCCTTCCAGGTCTACCAGCTGGGCGATGGATACCAGATCCTCACCCGTCCGGAGTACGCTCCCTACCTCGAGCGATTCGATTCGGTGCCGCGGGCGCCTCACCTGTCGCCGGCCGCGCTCGAGACGCTGGCGATCATCGCGTACCGGAACCCGATCGGCCGGATCGAGATCGAAGACGTGCGAGGCGTCAGCGCCAGCTCCGTGCTGCGGACGCTGCTGGACTGGGAACTGGTGGAAGTCGTGGGCCGCGGCGACGGCCTCGGGAGACCGCTCCTCTACGGCGTCACGCAGAACTTCCTGGAGCACTTCGGTCTCAAGGACCTCTCCGACCTGCCGTCGTCCGACGAGCTTCCGGTGGTGCTCGGTGAGCTGCAGCAGGCGATGGAGGCCGAGCAGGCGGCGCAGGAGGTTGAGGGGATGGAGCCGGAGACCGGGCCGTCGCAGCCGGAAGCCGGGCCGTCGCAGCTGGAAGTCAGCGAGGCTGAGCTGGAAACCGAGCCGGTGGCGCCCCGGGAGGAGGCCGCCGGGGAGGTCTTCTGAGCGTGGCCGCGACGATGCGCCTGCAGAAGTACCTCGCGCGTGCCGGTGTGGCCTCTCGACGAAGCAGCGAGGAGCTGATTCGCGACGGGCGGGTGCGGGTGGACGGGGAGGTCGTCACGGTTCTGGGGACGAAGGTCGATCCCGACGCGAGCACCGTGGAAGTGGACGGACGGGCGGTTCGGCTGGAGCCCCCGCGGTGGATCATGCTGCACAAGCCGCCGGGCTGCCTGAGCACCCGCAGCGACCCCGAAGGTCGGCCGACCATCTACGATCTCATCGACGCGGATCTGGCGTCCCTGTTTCACGTCGGCCGGCTCGACTACATGAGCGAGGGCCTGCTCCTCCTGACGAACGAGGGCGCGGTGGCGGAGCGGTTGCTGCACCCGCGCAACCGGGTCCTGCGTCGCTACGAGGTGACGGTGGCCGGCCCCGTCGCGAAGGGCGTCGGAGGCCGTCTGTTGAACGGGGTGGAGCTCGAGGATGGTCCGGCCCGCGTGGAGGCGTTCGACGTCCTTCCGGGAGGCCGGGGCGATGAGGTGGTACTGGAGCTCTCGCTGCGGGAAGGCCGGAATCGGGAGATCCGACGCCTGATGGAGGCGGTCGGTCTGACGATCCACTCACTCAAGCGGGTCGCGTTCGGCCCGCTCGAGCTGAGGGACCTCCCGCGCGGGGCCTGGCGCCCGCTGGAACCGGGCGAGGTGTATCGGCTGCGCGAATTGAACAGGAACGAGTGACATGGACATACAGGGAAGGAACATCCTGATGCTGGGCGGTTCCGGGCTGGTGGGAATCGCCATCGCCAGAAAACTGCTGCTGCTGCGTCCCGCCCGGCTGGTGATCGCGGCGCTGCGGCGCGCCGAAGCGGAAGAGGGTGTGGAGACGCTCCGCCGCTCGCCGGATGCGGAGGGCGTCGAGCTGGTGGCGGAGTGGGGGGACATCCTGCTCCGTGCCAGCCGACGGGATGATTCCCGGACGGCCATGCTGGAGACGGACGAGGGAAGGGCGGAGATCCTCGACGACCTGCTGGGTGACCTGAAGCGGTCGGACTTCCAGCGCAATCTCCTCTACTCACTTCTCGAGGCACATCGACCTGAACTCGTCATCGACTGCGTGAATACAGCGACGGCGATCGCCTACCAGGACCTGTTCACATCCGCCGGGAAGCTCCGGGACCTGATGTGGACCGGAGGTACGCCGACGGTCGCGGACATCGAGGCACACCTGACGACCCTCTACCTGCCGCAGCTCATCCGCCACGTGCAGGTCCTGATGCACGGGATGCGGGAAGCGCGCACCGAGGTCTACCTGAAGATCGGGACTTCGGGAACCGGCGGCATGGGCCTGAACGTGCCGTTCACGCACTCCGAGGAGCGTCCTTCCGCGACGCTGCTGTCCAAGTCCAGTGTCTCCGGCGCGCATTCGGCGTTGCTGTTCCTGATGGGGCGCACGCCGGACTCGCCCGTGGTGAAGGAAGTGAAGCCGACGGCCGCCGTCGCCTGGAAACGCATCAGCTACGGGCCGGTGATGCGAGGTGGGAAGCCGATCCGGCGGTTCGACTGCCGTGAGCCGATAGACCTCTCGGATGCCTTCACGGATCCGATGCCCGGGGACTGTGAAGACACGGGCGAGCCGCTCGAGTCCGTGTTTCTCGATGCCGGCGAGAACGGTCTGTTCAGCCTGGGTGAGTACGAGACGATCTCGTCGCTCGGCCTGATGGAGATCATCACTCCCGAGGAGATCGCGGACGCGGCGATCGCGGAGATCCGCGGAAGACCCACGGGCAGGGACATCGTCGGCGCGCTCGACGCCGCGACCATGGGGCCGACCTACCGGGGCGGCGCGCTGCGCGAGACGGCGCTCCGGTACATGGAGGAGCTCGAGGCGCGGCACGGCGTGCGGTCGGTCGCGTTCGAGATGCTGGGGCCTCCCCGACTGAGCAAGCTCCTGTTCGAGGCCGAGATCCTGCACCGGCTGTTTTCGGACGTCCGTGCCGCCGCAGACCTCCATCCGGAGGAGACGGCGTCACGATCCCTCGACCTGATCGAAGCGGACGATCGGCTGCGCTCCGACGTGCTGTCCATCGGCATTCCGATCCTGCTGCCGGACGGAGAGCGACTCCTGCGGGGTCCCAGGGTGAGCGTGGTGCCGGACGGCCCGGCCGAGGCGACGTGGGCGAACCGCGGCTGGGTGGACCTCCGCGCCGAGTCGTGGAGTAGATGGCGCGAACGCCTGGTCAGTTACCAGGCCGCGGTCCTCGACGTTCCGGATGCGGGGCACGGCTCCGGCGCCGACCTCGACGTACGGGCCAGGAGCGGCGACATTCGACCGGGAGCGCTCGCCGCGTACGTCTTCCGGTTCGAAGACGAGGGCGAGCGGATGAAGCGCTGATCGTACTCTGAACGGGCAGGGGGGAGTGAGCGAAACGCAGATCACGGACCGCATTTCGGAATCAGAGCTCGAGGAGCGCACGGGTCGCATCACCGAGGCGAGCCATTTCCTGAACGACATCAGGACCGCCGTCGCCCGCCGGGTGGTGGGGCAGGAGCTGATGGTGGAGCGGCTGCTCATAGGGCTCCTGACGGGCGGGCACGTCCTGCTCGAGGGAGTCCCGGGACTGGCCAAGACGCTTGCCGTCCGCTCGCTCGCCGACGCGATTCACACGAGCTTCCAGCGGATCCAGTTCACCCCCGACCTGCTTCCGGCCGACCTGATCGGAACGCTGATCTGGGACGAGGTGAACCGAGAGTTCGTTCCGAAGAAGGGGCCGATCTTCGCGAACCTCATCCTCGCGGACGAGATCAACCGGGCGCCCGCCAAGGTCCAGTCCGCCCTTTTGGAGGCGATGCAGGAGCACCAGGTCACGATCGGTGAGACCACTCACCGGGTGCCGGAGCCTTTCCTCGTGCTCGCGACCCAGAACCCGATCGAGCACGAGGGCACCTATCCGCTTCCCGAGGCGCAGGTGGACCGGTTCATGCTCAAGATCCGGGTCGATTACCCGAACCGGGATGAGGAACGTGACATCCTCCGGGCCACGGTGACGGACGATCTCGCGGTCCTCGAGCCGGTGGCGACGGCGGAGCAGATCCTGGCGGCCCGCGCCCTCCTGTCGGAGATCTATCTCGATGAGAGGGTGGAGGACTACATCCTCGACCTCGTGCGCTCGACTCGACACGCGGCGGATCTCGATGCCGAGCTGGCGGGGTGGCTGGAGTACGGGGCATCGCCCCGGGCCACGATCTACCTGGCCCGCACGGCGCGGGCCCACGCCTTCCTCGCCGGGCGCGCGTACGTGGTTCCCGAAGACGTGACCGGCATGGCGCACGACGTCTTGCGGCACCGCCTCGTTCTGACCTTCCAGGCCGAGGCGGAAGAGATCTCGCCGGACCAGGTCCTGGAACGGCTCCTGGCGGTGGTCCCGGTTCCCTGATGCCGTTTCGTCTCTTCCGGCGCCGGCGGCCGGAGCGGGACCCCAGCCCCGATGCCTCGGCCCTCGCGGCGCTGGTCCGCCGGCTCGAGCTTCGTGCCCGCCGACTGATGGAGAACCGGGCGGTGGGCGCCTACGACTCGGTGTTCAGGGGACACGGCATCGAGTTTTCCGAGGTCCGCGCCTACCAGCCGGGCGATCCGTTCCAGGCGATCGACTGGAAGGTCACGGCCCGGATGGGCAAGCCCTTCATCAAGAAATTCGTGGAGGAGCGGGAGCTCACCGTGCTGCTGGCCGTCGACCTGTCGGGTTCGACGGACTTCGGGACCCGCGTGCGCACGAAGCGGGACCTGAGCCTCGAGCTCGCGGCCCTGCTCGGGCTGGCGGCGGCGCGCAACAACGACCGGGTAGGCCTCCTGCTGTTCACCGACCGGGTGGAGCGCTGGCTGACGCCGCGGCGCGGTCGCGGTCGCCTTCGGCAGCTGCTCCACGTGATGGCGAGCCATCGGCCCGAGGGGAAGCGAACGGACATCGGCCTCGCCCTGGCGACCGCCGTCCGGTCGCTCAAGACGAGGTCGCTCGTGTTCGTGCTCTCCGACTTCCAGGGGCCGGACTTCCGGAAGGAGCTCACGGCCGCGTCGCGAAAGCACGACGTCGTCGGACTTCACCTGGTGGATCCGGGCGAACGATCCCTGCCGGCCGTGGGCCTGATCGAGGTGCGGGACCCGGAGACCGGAGCCGTCGGCGTGCTCGACCTGAAGGACTCTCGCACGCGCAGCGGCCTGGCCCGGCTGGCCGCGGCGCGCGAGCAGCGGGTCGAGGACACCTTCCGGCGCGCCGGGGCGGATCGACTGGTTCTCGAAACGGATCGGTCCTACGCCGCCGATCTCGCGGCGTTCTTCGCAGGCCGGGCCCGCGCGAGGCTCCACTGATGCCGGGCGTGCGTCCGGCCGTCGCCGCGGTCCTTGGACTCGTGCTGGGCCTGTCCGGACAGATCGGCGTGGCCCGGGCGCAGCAGGGTCCGTCGGCACCCGCTTCGGGCGCCGCGCTTCGCCCCGACACGGTCCGCGTGGGAGAACAGTTCACGCTCGGACTCTCCGTGGCCGGGTCCGAGAAGGCCGACGTGAGATTCCCGCCGCTGCTCAACCTGGAGGCGGAAGTGGAGCAGCTGCGTCCCGTGGAGGCCCGCTGGGAAGATGCCGGCGGCGGCAGCTGGCGCGCCCGATACGTGCTGGCGGCCTGGAAGGCGGGGACGTGGCCGTTCCCGCCGGTCACGGTGGAAGTGGATGGCGTGACCGTTTCGCTCACTCCGCCCCCGGTCCAGGTGATGTCGGTGCTGCCGGCCGCGTCGGAGGGACCGCTTCCTCTGGAGGGTTCGCGGGGCCCCGAGCCCGTGCGCCGTTTCCCGTGGTGGCTTCTCCTCCTGCTGCTTGCCCTGGCGCTCCTCTGGTGGCTGCTCCGCCGTCTCCGGAAGACTGATGAGGAAATGGACGCGCCGCAGCTCGTCGATCCCGCGCTCGAGACACGGGAGGCGCTGGAGCGGCTGAAGAAGAGCCTGGAGGAAGGCGACCTCGACCTCGCGGCCTACTACGACGGGCTCGAGAAGGTCCTGCGCCGCTATCTGGCAGCACGCCGCGGGTGGCCGCCCGAGCGTCCGGTACGCGAGTTCGTCACGGCAGGGAGTGCCGATCCGGCGACTGACCTGGAAGCGGGGCTCCTCTCCCTGCAGGCCCGGTCCGGTCTCGTGCGGTTCGCGCACGTGCGTGGTGCCCGGACGATCGCCCTCGGCGATGCGGACGCTTGCCTGGCGTGGGTCGAAGCCGAAGAAGCGGAGGCCGCCTGATGCTCGGTCTGTCGCTCGGCGCCTGGCCGTTCGTTCTGCTCCTCGTCCTGCTTCCGATCGGCTGGGCGGCGCTTCAGAGACGCCGGGTCCGCATGCCGCTTCCGGGAATCGGCGGTGCGCCGGGCCGCGCAGAGGCAGCAGAGGCATCTGCGGAACCGCGTGAGAAAGCCGCCGATGAGACCGGGTCGATCGCGGCGGAGTCACCGGCCGGCCCGGAGCTGACCGTCCCGCTGCGGCGCTTCACTCTCTGGTCGGCGTGGGCGCCGGCGTGGCGCTCGGCGGCCCTCGTTCTCACGGTCGTGGCGCTGGCCAGCCCCGTGCGCCTCGTGGAGCGGGTGGAAGAGCGATCGGAGGGCGTCACGATCATGCTCGCGTTCGACATCTCGAGCTCGATGCTCGCCGAGGACTTCCGACCGCAGAACCGCATAGCCGTGGCGAGAAGGGAAGTCAGCCGGTTCGTCGAGGGAAGGGATGGAGACAGGATCGGTCTCGTGGCTTTCGCCGGCGAGGCGCTCACCGTGGTGCCCGGGACGCTCGATCACGGGATCCTGTACCAGGCGATCGACAATCTCGACGTCGGCCAGCTGCGGGACGGAACGGCGATCGGGACGGCTCTCGCGACAGCGGTGAATCGGCTCCGGTCAGTCGAGGAGGGGTCGCGCGTCGTGGTCTTGCTGACGGACGGGGACAACAACCGGGGGGACATCGCGCCCGAGGATGCGGCGGCGGCGGCCGCGGCTCTGGGGATTCGAGTCTACACGATCGGCGTCGGCCGCGACGGAGTGGCTCCCGTTCCCATCGGACGCACGCGGTTCGGCTACCAGTACGCGGACATGGAAGTCACCGTGAAC
>CANPVW010000025.1 GCA_947581745.1 Candidatus Benthicola azotiphorus | reverse complement strand
CGCTCGCCCTGCTGGATGACGGCCTGCTCCGACACCCTGATTATCCGAGCGGTCACATCGTGCGGGCGCGGGCGCTGCGGGACCTGGGACGGATGGAGGAGACGCTGGACTCGTTCCGTAAGGTACTTGAACTCGATGGACATAACCTGGTTGCTATCAGTGAGTTGGCAGGACTTGCCGAGGAGAGGGGTGATCTCGGCGAGGCACGTCACTGGTACGAACGGCTGGCCCAGGCAGATCCGACGAATCCGGAGGCCGGGCGGCGGGTGGCCGCGCTCGAGACGGCAGCGGTCCACGAAGAGGTGGCAGAATCGGACGAACCTGAGACGCCCGTGTGGTGGGATGACTCGGCGGTCGATCGGGAGGTGGACCCGGTCGACGGTCCGGAGCCGGTGGACGACTCGTTCTGGGGAGCGGAGGGCGGGTCCGCGACTCCCGCGTCGGAAGCGCTCCCGATCGAGGACGAACGTCGGCCCGAGGACGAAGTGGTGGAAGCGATTCTGAATGGTGATGTGCCACGGACCGTAAAGGTCGAGGACACCTGGTGGTACGAAGAGGCCCCCCGGGAGGACGGTCCGGAGCCGTCGCGGGACGCCGATCTGCTGACTCGCACGATGGCCGACCTGTATGCGGAACAGGGATTGCACCGGGAGGCGGCGGAGATCTACGCCGAGCTGCTCAAGGACTCCCCGGACGACCCCGACCTGCTGGCGAGGGTCGAAGCGCTGCGCGACAAGCGGAGCGATGGCCAGACGGGCTCCTCAGACGAGGTCGCGGTCCAGACGGGCGAGGAGTGGGTGGAGGATTCCGTGCCTCTGGCCCCGTCCACGGGTCCACCCGTCACGACCGAGATCCGTCGCCTGCTCCGAATGGGAGAGGAGCGGGCGAGCGAGCTGCCGGATCCCGAGATCGCGGAATCGGACCGGGGGGATGAAGCGCCGCCGGACCGGGAAGCGGACCCCGAGACCGCGACCCTGAGTCCGTTCGCGCGCGAGTGGATTCGGCGCCTGGAGTCCGGCGCATGACCGGAGAGACCCTCTCGATCGGTGTACTCAACGGCCCCAACCTGGACCTCCTCGGAACCAGAGAGCCGCATCTCTACGGCGGCGAAGGGCTGAAAGGCATCTTGGCGCGGCTGGAGGAACTCGGGCGGGAGCTCGACTCGCGGGTCACGTCCGTACAGTCCAACCATGAGGGCGAGCTCGCAGACTGGATCCGTGATACTGGCTCGACGCAGGACGGCATGCTGGTCAACGCTGCCGCCTACACGCACACCAGCGTCGCACTTCGGGATGCCCTGCTTGCGGCCCGCGTGCCCTTCGTGGAAGTGCACCTGACGAACATCTGGGCGCGGGAGTCCTTTCGGCGCCGTTCGCTGCTTTCGGACATCGCGGTCGGTGTGGTGAGCGGATTCGGCGCGGACAGCTACTTGCTGGGCATGAGGGGCCTGGCCGCGCACCTGCGTCTCGCCGAGTGAGCTCGGAGTCGAGTGTCTGGGCTCCACGCGATCTGAGGCTGCGCCTCGTCCGGGATCGACTTCACGAGGCCAGCCTGGAAGCGCTGCTCGTGAGCCACATGCCCAGCATCCGCTGGCTCACGGGCTTTACTGGCTCCTCCGGGTTTCTTCTGGTCGAGCCGGGCTCCGCCACTCTCATCACTGACTTCCGCTACGAGGCGCAGGCTTCCGAAGAGGTGTGTGACGGCGTGTCCGTCGCCATCACGGCCACCGACCTTTTCGCGGAACTGGCGCGCTGTCTGGACGAGGGAGCCTCCGGCCCCAGGGTCGGGTTCGAGGACCATGTCCTGACCGTCAAGGACCGCCGAGCGCTTGGCGAGTCGTGCGGGGCCGTGACCTGGGAGGCGGCCGGTCCGCTGGTCGACGAGCTCCGTTCGACGAAGGACCCGGGTGAGATCGAGGCGATCTCGAGGGCCGTGCGGATGGCGGAGAGCGCCTTGAGCGAGGTGCTGGGGATCGTGACGGAGGGAATGACAGAGACGGAGCTGGCGGCGGAGCTCGTGTACCGCCTGCGACGGGCCGGCTCGGAGACGCTGCCTTTCGATCCGATCGTGGCGTCCGGACCCCGGAGCGCGCTTCCCCACGCCCACCCCGGGGAGCGAAAGCTGCGCGAGGGAGATTTTCTGCTGCTTGATTTCGGAGCCCGCGTGGACGGCTACTGCTCGGACATGACCCGCACGTTCGTCCTCGGGTCCGCGGCGCGCTGGCAGCGTGAGGTGCACGGCGTGGTGGCCGAAGCCGTCGAGCGGGCGATCGCGGCAGCGTGCGCGGGCGCCACGGCGCAGGCCGTCGACCGCGCGGCTCGCGATGTGATCGTGGCGGCCGGGTACGGAGACCGGTTCGGTCATGGGACGGGTCACGGCGTGGGGCTGGAGGTTCATGAACGGCCGAGCGTGAATGCGAGGTCGCGCGAGACCCTGGCGTCCGGCAACGTGGTCACGATCGAGCCCGCGGTGTATCTTCCGGGCCGAGGTGGAGTGAGGCTCGAGGAGGTCGTGGTAGCAGGGGAGGACGGCGCGGCGGTTCTGACCGGCTTCCCGCGAGATCTCCGGGAGCTGTGAGGCGAGAGGCCGGGAGTCGGCGCGGTGCGGCCTGAGTGAATCGGATAACTGACCACTGGACGCGGAATGGCGGATACATCGAGTTTCAGGAACGGGATGGTAATCGAGCTGGACGGGACCCTGTACCAGATCACCTACTTCCAGCACGTCAAGCCCGGAAAGGGAGGGGCGTTCGTGCGGACGAAGATCAAGTCGGTTCTCACCGGGGGCGTCGTGGACAAGACGTTCCGGGCCGGCGAGAAGGTGACGGAGGTCAGGCTGGTGAGGCGGCCCATCCAGTACTCTTACACGGATGGCAGCCTGTACTACTTCATGGACATGGAGACGTACGAGCTGACTCCCCTCTCGGCTGACATCGTGGGGGAGGATCAGCTTCCGTATCTGGAAGAGAACATGGAGTGCGAGGGCCTGACCCGTGACGGTGCGGTGCTGGCCGTGGAGCTTCCGCAGTTCGTGGAGCTGGAGGTCGTCGAGACGGAGCCCGGCGTGCGTGGTGACACGGCGCAGGGAGCCACGAAGCCGGCGAAGCTCGGTCCCGGCGCCGTCGTCCAGGTGCCGCTGTTCGTCAATGAAGGTGACGTGATCAGGGTAGATCGAACTGCCGACAAATACCTCGAACGGGTGACCCGATGATCGATCTCGACTGGATTCGACGTCTGATCGACATGGTGGACGGGTCGGGGATAGACTCGCTGGAAATCTCCCGATTCGGAACTCGTGTCAGGATCGCGAAGTCCCCTCCGCTGATCGTGACCTCCGGCACCGCGTCGGGTGCGGCGGAGGCGCCGGTGTCGCACTCGCCTCCCGTCGGCGCTGCGCCGTCGCACGCAGTGGAGTCGAGCCCGCCCGCAGAGGCGGATTCCGGCCTCGCCGAGATCGTCTCCCCCATGGTCGGTACGTTCTACCGCTCGCCCGCGCCCGACGCGCCTCCCTACGTGGAGACCGGCGATCGAGTCGCCAAGGGGCAGACACTCTGCATCCTGGAAGCCATGAAGCTCATGAACGAGCTGGAGGCGGAAGTGTCCGGCACGATTCGGGAGATCTGCGTGGAAAACGCCGACCCGGTCGAATTCGGTCAGGTGCTGTTCCGAATCGATCCGTCCTGAGCCCGCTTGATCCGTGTTCAATAAGATCCTGATCGCCAATCGGGGCGAGATCGCGCTACGGGTGATCCGGGCGTGCCGCGAGTTGGGCATCGGCACGGTTGCCGTGTACTCCCAGGCGGACCGGGACTCCCTGCACGTCCGGTTCTCGGACGAGGACATCTGCATCGGGCCGCCCGCCAGCCGTGAGAGCTACCTGAACATCCCGAGGATCGTGGCCGCGGCCGAGATCACCGGCGCCGAGGCGATCCATCCCGGCTACGGATTCCTGG
This sequence comes from Candidatus Benthicola azotiphorus, assembly GCA_947581745.1. Lineage (GTDB taxonomy): Bacteria > Gemmatimonadota > Gemmatimonadetes > Palauibacterales > Palauibacteraceae > Benthicola > Benthicola azotiphorus. Next base: position 1,861 of record CANPVW010000025.1, on the reverse strand, counting down.
CCGAGAACGCGGAGTTCGCCGAGATCTGCGATCGGAGCGGGATCGTGTTCGTGGGGCCGACGGCCGACCAGATCCGCCGCATGGGAGACAAGGCCGAGGCCCGCCGCACGATGATCGAGGCGGGCGTCCCGGTCGTTCCCGGCTCGCAGGGCACGGTCGAGCACCTCGAGGACGCGAAGGCCGAAGCGGCGCGGATCGGTTATCCAGTGATGATCAAGGCCGCGGCAGGTGGCGGAGGCAAGGGAATGCGGGTGGCGGCGTCACCGGACGTCATCGAGAAGACGTTCACGATGGCCCGCAACGAGGCCGCAGCGGCTTTCAACGATCCGCGCGTGTATCTGGAGCGCTTCGTCCAGCGTCCCCGGCATGTGGAGATCCAGCTCCTGGGAGATCGGCATGGAAACCTGATTCACCTCGGTGAGCGGGACTGCTCGATCCAGCGACGACATCAGAAACTGATCGAGGAGTCACCCAGCCCGGCCATCACTCCGGAGACGCGGCAGGCGATGGGCGAGGCGGCCATTCTCGCCGGAAGAGCGATCGGATACTCGAACGCCGGAACGGTCGAGTTCCTGCTCTCGGAGGACGGCAGCTTCTACTTCATGGAGATGAACACCCGGATTCAGGTCGAGCACCCGGTGACGGAGATGGTCACCGGAGTGGACCTGGTGAAGGAGCAGATTCGATCCGCGGGCGGCGAGCGGATCGGGGGCCCGCCGGTCCTTTCGGGGCACGCGATCGAGTGCCGCATCAATGCGGAAGACCCGGAGCACGATTTCCGTCCCTCTCCCGGCCGCATCACGGCGTTTCACGCACCGGGAGGACCCGGAATCCGCATCGACGCGCACATTTATGCAGGCTACTCGGTTCCTCCGTACTACGATTCGCTGCTCGGCAAGCTGATCGCACACGGGCGCACCCGGGAGGAGGCACTGGGTCGAGCGTATCAGGCCCTCGAAGAGTTCATCATCGAGGGTGTGAAGACCACCATTCCGTTCCTGCGCGAGGTGCTCCGTCACCCGGACTTCGTGGCTGGGAACGTCGACACTCACTTCCTGGAGCGCATGCGGGAGGCCGGGTGAGTACCGCCGGACTGCGCGCGACGGAAGGGCGACCCCGGTGAACGAGCGGCAACGTCGGGAGGCGCTCGGCGTCGGACTCGTGGCGCTCGGGATCCTCGTCACGCTCGCTCTCGTGCCACAGCTCCTGCCGGGACGCTCGGAGTCCGGCAACCTGATCGGACCGGCCGGCGAGCTGCTGAACCTGGGCCTCAATACCGTGTTCGGCGTGGCCGCGACGCTTTCGGCCCTGCCGGCATTCGTGTGGGCCTCGTGGTGCTTCGGGATCGTCGAGAGGAAGACGGCCGTCCGCTGGTCCGTCCTGGCTGGCGGCGCGATGCTCTTCGTGCCGGCGGCGTGGTGGTTCATCAGTCGGGGGCTCGGGGGCGACGGGAGTGGATCCGGCTGGCTGGGGGGCGCCACGGCCGGGGTCCTGACGACTGCCTTCGGGACGGTAGGCGCCCAGCTGATCGTGGCCGCATTCGTGGCCGCGCTGGTGGTGCTGACCCTGGGGCTCTCTCCGCGGCGCGCGGCCGAGCTCACCGGAAGGGCGTTCCGCTGGTCGTTGCGCGCGACGTGGAAGCTGCTGCTGCTCGCGGGCACGACCCTGGCGGGATGGTGGACCTCGTGGCGGGCTCGCCCGGGGAAGCCCGTCGCTGACCCGTCGCTCTGGGAGCGCGCCGCACCGGCGGCCGAGCCGGAGCCGGAAGCGATCAGCGAGCAGGCGCCCGAGCCCGAACCCGGAGTGGTCGCTCGACACGCCTCCGATGAACTCGACCGGCGCGGCGCCGGCAACGGCGATG
>CANPVW010000024.1 GCA_947581745.1 Candidatus Benthicola azotiphorus | reverse complement strand
TCACTTTCTCGGCGAGGTGACGGCTGCGGTGCGAAAGTCACCGCGACCGAGCCTCCGGGACGCCTGAACGAGGCAATTTTCCGGCCACCACCGACGGTCGTCCGACCATCCTCGGGGCCCGCCGAAACGGGGGGCTGACGCATCCGAAGGGCGGCTTTCCGGCGTCTCAATGTGGCCCGACCGGCCATCACCTACAAGCGGTCCGCGACGCCTCGAGAGAAGGGGGTGGCGGAGGGGTCAGACTGTCTCATCGCGTGCCCTGGAGCCCATGCCGATCGACATGCCGTGGGGCCAAATTACGGAGGGCCCGCCGAAACGGGCCCTCCTCCGAGGCTGCGGTAGGAAGCTTCCCCGGCGCAGTGTCGCACCGGGAGGCAGGTCTATGCGCGAGGGGTATCGTTCCCGATCATTGGCTCCAGGTTACGGGATTCTCGGGCCGCATGTGTCGGCCCGCCAGCCGGCCGCCCCTCGCGGAGAATGTGGCCGGTCGTGGTCAGAATCTGCACCTGACCGACTCTCAAACAACGGCCCTATCGTACCGGATGCGATGGTACTTTCGTACCCCGCTGTCTGGCGTGCCTATTGCAGCGGCGTTCGAGTGCGCGGGAGAGCCGAGGATGCCCCTGCGCGGGAGCAGGATACCCGAGGCCGAGGAAGGGCACTGTGCAGATCCAGTCAGGCGCCGCGCGCGAGGGCGTGATGCGGATCCTCGTGGCGGTGGAGCTGCCTCTCATCCGGGCCGGCGTGGTGTCCCTGATCGACGGACAGGACGACCTGCACGTCGAGGGGACGGTGGACAGGCTCGAGGACGTGTTGCCGGCATGCGGCCGCCTCCGACCCGACCTCGTGATCCTGGATACCGATTATCATCGACGGGACCTGTCCCTGATCGACAGGATCCACGAGACGGTTCCGGGAGTCGACGTCCTCGTGCTCGTGAATCATTCCGACGAGGAGTGCGTGATCCGTTCCATGCTGGCCAGACCGGACGCCGTGAAGCTGTCGGGGGCGGCCCTGGATCAGCTGAACGAGTGCTGCCTCCTCGCGCTTCGATCATCGGCCCGGGGATGTGTCCCGAAGACATCGGACGAGAATCGGCTCCTGGGCGCCATCCGCACGGTGGCGTCAGGCGAGATCGCTGCCGGCCCGTGGCTGGACGCGCTGATGCAGGCACACCGAAGCGAGGCCCCGACGTTCAGCCAGGACGGTCCGAACCGGATCTCCGCCCGCGAGCTGGAGATCATCACCCTCGTGGCCCGCGGACTGGAGAACAAGGAGATCGCCGACCACCTGGGCATCCGGGAGCAGACGGTGAAGAACCACCTCGGGCGGGTCATGCGGAAGGTCGGGGTGCGGAATCGGCAGGAGCTCGCCATGCTCGCCGTGCGTCAGCACCTGGTGCCGGCGGTGACCGGGATACGCTAGGAGAGCGGCCGCGACAGGTGCAGGTCGAGCACGGCGTCGAGCTCGAACCCGATGCGAGGAGCGCCCCGGCTCACCGGGGCGCTCTCGCGTCGAGTCAGACCAGCTGCCAGTCCGGGGTGATCATTCCACCAGCTGCAGATACCTGATCAGGGAATCCTCGTCCGGCGGCTCCTCGCCCTCATCGCCGCCGGAGCCGGCCGTCCCCGCGGACATCAGCCGCACGTAGACGTTCCAGTTCCCCTGCGGTCCTCCGAAGTCGCCCGCCGAGTAGGCGCACGCGACCCGTTCGATGAACACGCCCGTGAGCCCGTCGATCGTGAACGTGTTGTTGGCTCCGTTCCCGCTGATGTTCGCCGTATCGATGATCGGGGCCTTCCGGATGCGCGGGCTTTCCGTTTCGCAGGCCTTGTCGATGGCGCAGCCGTTCCGCTGCACGCAGCCGTACTGCGTACCGCTGGCGCCGGGCGAACACCATTGCACACCCGGGTCGCTCTCGATCACGTCCCGGAAGGATCCCGGACCGTCATCGGAGCTGATCAGGGTCTGCTTCTCGCCGCCCGCCGACGCCTGCCAGACCTGCTCGGGCAGAGAGATGCTCGGGCAGTATCTCCCCATGATCGCGTCGCCCAGCCAGGTCGAGCCTCCACTGCCACCCTCGCTCGGCTGGCTGTCCCTCCACCAGCAGGACCAGCTGTCCTCGAAGCCGTTGCAGTAGTCCACATTCGGGTTGGCGTTGAATACCTCCGCGGGCTCGGTCCGGCAGTAGGGTGGACCCGTCCCCGTCGCACCGCTGAAGCTCAGCTTCATGAGAAGGCCGTGGCTGTCCTCCCGGTTGAACCCGAGCGGCGGCTCTCCGTCCGTGTAGTAGCCGTCTCCGTTCGTGTCCCGGAAGTCGAGGAACCCGATCGGGAGCAGGCAATCCTCGATCTCGCCTCCACCCTCCACCCCGTTCGCCGGCGCCGCCCAGGCGGCGGCCTTGGTCCGCACGTCGACTCCGCGGACGCCGAACACCCGCGCGAAGAACGTGCTGATCGGGTTGCCCCTCGTTTTGATGTTCTGGACGTACACTCTGACCTTGGACTCGTCGAGCATCACCTCGACGTCTTCGTCCAGCACCACGGCCGGCCGTCCGCGGATGGTATTCCGCCCCGCGTAGTCCCTGGCCAGGGCCACGGCCCCGACCGAATCGTCCGGATCCACGAGCAGCGCGGATGCTCCGGCCAGCGCTCCGGCTTCGGCGGCGCGCTGCGATTCCGTCCTGGCGGTCAGGAGCTGACCGATGTCGATCGCGATGGCCGCCGCCGACACGACCGCCAGCATGCTGATCGCGACCAGCACGATCGCGGCTCCCCGCTGGTCGGCGAGCAGTCTACGGATCACGGTCCTGGACCGAGTGGTGTTCACAGGGTTCGTCTCCTTCTCGATGCGTCAATGAGCTGCGTGCGACAGGTCGACGGCGATAGGTCGCCGCCTCACCAACGGCCATGAATGCGGGGCGGCTCGTCCGACCCGTTGCTGCGTCCCGGGGTCGACGGGGTCACCCCTGAAGCCAGGCCGGCCTGGGAGCCCGCCACGACCGAATCCGGCAGCGGTGCTCCACCCTCGACTCGGTCCCGGATCATCTGCCTGAGGAGCGCCCACTGCTGCTCCGCAGCGACGATCCTCTCCTGCAGCTCCGCCTTGCGGTTCTCGAGCTCGCGCCTCTCCATATCCAGCTCTTCCCGGACCCGCCTGACTTCGGCATCCGCTTCCTTCTCCCTCGCGCGCCGGCTGCGGGACCGCAGGCTCGGCGCCACTCCCGCGTACTGGCGAACCAGCACGCGCAAGCTGACGAGATGGAGCGCGTACACCCCCAGAAGCAGCGCGGCCAGGTTGAAGACCGGCTGCGGGGCCAGGTACGACAGGACCGCGGCGCTCGCAGCGAGCAGCGCGATGCAGAGTACGTACTCCAGGCTGACCGGAGATTTCATGGGATCGATCCCTTCGGGTTGTTTCGTCCCCCCCAGGAGACTTGTCGGCCTCGATACGGTTGGGGTGAGCGAGAGTCGTGCCGCGAAGCCGGGACGAGGTTGAAATCCTGTATTTATCTGTACAGAACGAAGTTACGTGCCGTGAATGCTGCGCAGGGAGAGAGTCTCGTCCGTTGCGTCCACTCAACTTGCTGTTGCGTCCGTCCTACAACCTGCGGGGCCGTGCGAAGGGATGTACAGGAACATACTACCACGCATGTCAAGCGGAGTCGGGTGCTCCTCCGAGGGAGTTGAACCGCCCGCCCGAAGCGGGATGCCGGCCGTCAGGTCGAGTCCTCGAGGCTCGCCTCGGCCGGCGTGATGAGCCCTCTATGCCTCCTGGGCCTGGATATGCTCGCCAATCAGGATCTTGCTGATCTCCTCGCGCTGGATCTGATTCGTTCCCTCGTAGATCTGCGTGATCTTGGCATCGCGCATGTACTTCTCGATCGGATAGTCGCGCATGTACCCCGAGCCCCCGTAGACCTGCACGGCGTCGGTGGTCACCGACATGGCCACGTCCGATGCGAAGCACTTCGACATCGCCGAGTAGATCGTCGAGCGCGCCTTCGGATTGTGATCGATGTGCCGGGCCGTGGCGTAGATCAGCGCGCGGGCCGCTTCGACCTTGGTCGCCATGTCGGCGAGCAGGAAGCGAAGTCCCTGGAAGGAGGACACGGGCGACCCGAACTGCCTTCGGGAGATCGACCAGTCCACCGCGAGATCGAGGGCGCCCTGCGCGATCCCCAGCGCCTGGGCCCCCACGCCCGGCCGTGAGGCGTCGAACGTCTTCATGGCCGTGATGAATCCGGTTCCCTCCCGGCCGATCAGGTTCTCGACGGGTACGCGGCAGTCCTCGAACACCAGCTCACGTGTCGAGGAAGCGCGGATGCCCATCTTGTCTTCCTTCTTGCCGAAGCCGAACCCGGGCGTGCCCTTCTCCACCACGATCGCGCTGGCGCCGCGCGCTCCCTTCTCCGGGTTCGTCATCACCACGACCGTGTAGATTTCCGCGTCCCCGCCGTTCGTGATCCACTGTTTGAGGCCGTTGAGCACGTAGTGATCGCCGTCCCGTACGGCCGTCGTCCGGATCCCGGCGGCGTCCGAACCGGCCTGCGGCTCGGTCAGCGCGAAGGCGGCGAGCCGCTCGCCGGCGGCGATCGACGGCAGGAACCGCTGCTTCACCTCGTCACTCGCCGACACGATGATCGGCAGCGCTCCGAGGGCCGTGCTGGCGAACGACAGCGAGATGCCGCCGCACGCCTTGGACAGCTCCTCCGTCACCAGCACCATGTTCATGGTCCGGGAATCGCCGGCCAGACCGCCGTACTCCTCGTCGATGAACACGCCGAACAGACCAGCCTCGGCGATCTTCTTCACGATCGGCCACGGAAACTCGCCCGTCCGATCGTACTCGGCCGCCACCGGCCGGATCTCCCTGTCGGCGATCGTCCGGGCGAGATCCCGGATCATCTGCTGCTCATCCGTGAGTTGATAGTCCAGCACGGGGGGTCTCCTGTGTGGGTCCGCGGGCCGCCGGGCCCACGGAAACAGCGGTTATCGGGATTCCGGCCCTACGACCAGAGAAGCGGATGCTGCACGCAGGCGTCGCCACCCTCGAAATGGAGTCGGACCAGGTTCTCCGGCACGAAATCCGCGAAGGACCCGATCTCGTACGACCCTTCCAGGGTTCCGGGACGGGCGAGGTCGACCAGGCGTGCGGCCAGCAGGAGACCGTCGAGATTCACGTCGTTCAGCGTCACCGTGACGGTGTCACCTTCGGCCGTCGCCCGGAAGTCGCCCTCCGCATACAGGCCCTCGAACGTATCGGCCAGCGTCTGCAGCGCGTCAGCCGAACGCTCCGCGTCATCCGCCTCGAACGCGACTTCCCCGTTCAGGCGGTGCTCCCACTCAGGGGTCGCGATCCGTACGTTCTCGGACCAGGGTTCGCGCGCGGCCCCGGCATAGTCCGGGTGCGCCCATTGAACGTTCATGGACCCGCCGGGCTCGACCCGGATGCGCACCAGCTGCGTGGCCGGCTCTTCCGTGTGCACGAAGAAGTCCCCTCCCTCGATGCGGGACTGCAACTCGTAGGGAATCTCGGACAGGATGCGGACCAGCTCGACCGTCACCGTAGGGAGAATGGGCCCGGTGGACGGCTGAATGTGACCGATCTCGATCGCTCCGGTCTTCTGGTCGTACTCGAGCCATTCCCCGGGCAGCGAGGCCAGGC
>CANPVW010000023.1 GCA_947581745.1 Candidatus Benthicola azotiphorus | reverse complement strand
CGAGGGACTGGAGCTCATTGCGAGCGAAAACTTCGTGTCCGGCGCGGTGCTCGAGGCCATGGGATCCGTGCTCACGAACAAGTACGCCGAGGGTTATCCCGGCAAGCGTTACTACGGGGGGTGCGAGCACGTCGACGTGGTTGAAGATCTGGCACGGGAGCGCGCCAAGGCGCTGTTCGGGGCGGATCACGCGAATGTGCAGCCTCATAGCGGTGCGCAGGCCAACATGGCCGCGTACTTCGCTTTCCTGCAGCCGGGAGACCGGCTGCTCGGCATGGATTTGTCCCACGGCGGTCACCTGACGCACGGCTCTCCGGTCAACTTCAGCGGCAGGTTCTACGACGTGGTGCCCTATGGAGTCCGGGAGGACGACGGGCGAGTGGACATGGACGCCCTGGCAGCGATCGCCCGGCGGGAGCGACCCGCGATGATCGTTGCGGGTGCCAGCGCCTATCCGCGGACGCTGCAGTTCGACGAATTTTCTTCGATCGCCGCCGAAGTCGGGGCACTCCTCCTGGTGGACATGGCGCACATCGCGGGACTGGTCGCCGCCGGAGTCCACATCTCGCCGGTTCCCTGGGCCGACGTCGTCACGACGACGACCCACAAGACGCTGCGAGGCCCTCGGGGCGGTCTGATCCTCTGCAAGGAGGAGCACGCCCGTGCGATCGACAAGTCGGTATTTCCGGGGATGCAGGGTGGCCCGCTCGAGCACGTGATCGCGGCCAAGGCCGTTGCGTTGTTCGAGGCCCAGTCGCCGGCATTCGTGCGGTACGCGCAGCGGGTGGTCGAGAATGCCCGTGTCCTGGCCGATGGATTGATGGAACGGGGCTGGAAACTGGTCTCCGACGGAACGGACACGCACCTCCTGCTCGTGGATCTGCGGGCCACGGACCTGTCCGGGAAGGAAGCCGAGGAGTACCTCGGGCGAGCGGACATCACGGTGAACAAGAACACCGTCCCCGGTGAGACAAGGTCGCCGTTCGTGACGTCGGGAATTCGAATCGGCACGCCGGCGCTCACCACGAGAGGCATGGGCAGCCGGGACATGCGTGACATTGCCGGCCTGATCGATCGGGCGCTTCGCTCCGGGGGGGACGAAGCGACTCTGGAGTCGATCCGTTCCGAGGTGCAGGAGCGAGCCCGGCAGTTCCCACTCGTCGCGGACCCGGTGGTCGCTGACAGGGAGCCCGTGTGAACGAGGACCGGCCTGTCCCCCGGGTGGTCGAGGGCCGCTGACCGCGCATCACGAAATGCGCATTGCCGACGGGTCTTCGGAGGCCGAGCACCGGGTGAAGGGTTCCCGGTTCATCGCGACCGCGAGTCCAGCGCCGGACCTCGATTCCGCAGCCGAAGCCAGGCGCGCGGAGCAGCGACGGTTCCACGACGCTTCCCACCACGTGTACGCCGTCCGGCTGCACGATGGGACCGAGAAGCTCGATGACGACGGCGAACCCTCCGGGACAGCAGGGCGACCGATCCTGGCAGCCATCCAGGGGGCGGACCTGCTTGATGTGGTGGTGGTCGTGACCCGCTACTTTGGCGGGACCAAGCTCGGCAAGGGCGGGCTCGCCCGGGCCTATGCGGCCGCGGCGGATGGAGCGCTGTCCGGGATGCGGTTCCAGGAGGTGGTTTCGGGGCGGCGGATCCGGCTGAGCCACGCCTACGCGGATACGGGGGCCGTGGCGCGCTCAATCGAGGAGTGCGGGGCGAACCGCCTGGGCGAGAGGTATGGAGAGACGGTCGAGCTGGAGCTCGCCGTGCCGGCTTCGAGGGTCGATCGCCTTCGCGCCGGGGTGGCCGAGGCGACCGGGGGAAGGGTGGATTTCGAAGAGCTGCCGGACGAGATGCTGCTTCCCTCCGACACTTGACGCCGTTTTCGGGCGATTTCTACATTCAGCAACCGCGCGGGCGGGACGGAGAGCTGCCCGGCCGGGACACGGACTTCGCAAGGACGGGGCTGGTCGATGGAGGCAGCGGCGCTGCGCGAGACGCTGGGGCAACTTCAGAGGCGTAACCCGCGGTTTGCCGTGGAAGCGTATCTGTTCGTGCTGGGGGGTCTCCATCATCGGCTCTCACAGCTCGAGCATCCGCGCCACATCTCGGGGGCCGAACTCGCGGAGGCCGTCCGCGACCTCGCCCTCGAGCGGTTCGGGCTGCTCGCCCGGGTCGTGCTGGAGCACTGGGGGGTCCACTCGACGGAGGACATCGGCGAAATCGTGTTCCTCCTCGTGGACCACGGAGTGCTGACGAAGCAGGATACGGACCGGCGAGAGGACTTTGCCGACGTCTTCTCGTTCGAGCAGGTCTTTGAGTCGGAGTATCCCTGGGGAGCGCCCGGGCGGTAGCGCATCCCCTCTGACCACGCGCCCGGGCTCCGCGGGCGCGCGGCGTGATTCATTTCTTGGTGCAGTGCTGCCTGCCCGACTGACTGGGGAGAGGGGTGAGACGTGGAGAACGCGACACGGTTTCCGAAGTGTCTGAGGTGCGATGGCGGCCAGCTCCTTCCGTTGTCCGACTACGGTCGGGACGGGGCGCCCATCCGATTCAAGGCCTGGGTGTGCTCGAATCCGGAGTGCGGCTACAACATCCGGATCGACAACGGCGAGATCAGCTTCGGTCGGAGCATCAGCCAGTCCCTCAAGTAGTGACTTGACGAAGCGGCGCCGCTCCGGCGCCGGTTCGGTGAGGACGGGATCGGATGCCTGACGAACGAGGGACAATCGTGCAGTCCGAGGCGGAGGCCTGGACCCTGGGGGCCCAGACGGTATGGCTTCCGAGCGCCGCCGAGATGGCGGCCCTCGACAGGGAGGCCGTGGTGCGCGGGGCAACCACGGAACGCACCCTGATCGAGGTCGCGGGGCGGGAGGTCGCCCGGCGTGTCCAGGAGCGCTGGCCCGCGGGTCGGGTAGTGGCGATCGCCGGCCGGGGGCACAACGGGGCCGACGCACTGGTCGCTCTTCGGACCCTGCGCGCCTGGGGGCGCGAGGTGACCGCGGTCCTCGCTTCCGACACGATGCCGGATCCGGATGTTCTGGTGGGCTGGGACATTGCCGCACGAGGGCCTGCCGAGCTGGACCGATCCTGCGTCGGGGCTTCAGTGATCCTGGATGGCATCCTCGGAACGGGGGTGACGGGAGCGCCGCGAGAGCCCCAGGCGACCCTCATCGACCGTCTCAACGCGATGGACCTGCCCGTCGTGGCGGTGGACGGGCCGAGCGGCGCGAACTTCACTTCCGGGGC
>CANPVW010000022.1 GCA_947581745.1 Candidatus Benthicola azotiphorus | reverse complement strand
GCCGCGTCCGTCACGGTCCTCGCCGAGGGAACGCGCGGCCCGTTGAGCCGGGCGTGGCTCCGAAGCCAGGGCATCAGTTCGGAGAATCCGCAGATCTACGCCCTCGGGGTGAAGGAGCTGTGGCAGGTGCCGAGGCCCCTGCGGCAGGTCGTCCACACGCTCGGATGGCCGCTTCCCCGGGACGCCTTCGGCGGGAGCTGGATGTATCCGATGGGGCAGGACCTGGTCTCACTGGGTCTCGTGGTCGGCCTGGACTACCGGCAGACTTCGCTCGACGTGCACGAGCTTCTTCAGGCGCTGAAGGGCCATCCGCTGGTTAGGACAGTGCTCGAGGGGGGTGAGTGTGTGGAGTGGGGCGCTCGTACGATTCCCGAAGGAGGCTACTATTCGATCCCGGAGAGACTTCACGGACCCGGACTGATCGTGGCGGGAGATTCGGCAGGTTTCGTGGACGTGCCGAGCCTCAAGGGCATTCACTACGCGATGTACTCGGGGATGTTCGCGGCCAGGGCCATCTTCGAGGGTTTGAAGAGCGGCGACGCGGGCGGTGCAGCGCTCTCGTCGTACGACACCATGGTGCGGAGCAGCGTCATCTGGAGGGACCTTTATCGCAGCCGGAACATGCGAGCCGCGTTCAAGTCAGGCTTCTACCGTGGTGGCCTGCGCTCGGCGCTCTCGATCGTGTCGGGCGGAAGGTGGCCCGGAAGGCGGATCGCGGTGGAGGAAGACGCATCGGAGCTCAAGACCGTGTCTCCGCCGGCGGAGTCGTCTGCCGACGGTCGGCTCAGTCTCAGCAAGGTAGACGCCGTGTTCCGGTCCGGAAACGCGACGCGCGACGACATCCCCTCGCACCTCATCGCGCAGCCCGGCGTGCCCGCGAGCGTGCAGCGCTTCTATCAGCACATGTGCCCGGCCGGGGTTTACGAGGAGACGGATGACGGCCTGGTCGTGAACGCGCCGAATTGCGTCGACTGCAAGGCCACGGACGTGCTCGGTCCGCGCTGGACACCGCGGGAGGGAGGAAGCGGACCCGCGTATAAGCGGATGTGAAGAGCCCGGCGGCCGATCGGCCACCGGGCTCTCCATGCTGCGCCTCGGGTGCGAAACCCGGCATTCAATGAGACAACTCGACCCGCGGACCCGGGCCAGGATGTCCCGATCAGATCCTCAGTTGGAGCCGCTCAGGAGCTCGTCCAGCAGCTCATGCGCGTTGTATACGCTGCGCAGGGCCTCGGTGATCCCGGCCGAGTGCACCGACACCGTCCGACCGTTCTCGGCCGCGAACAGGAACTCGTTGGGCAGCGACTCGATGTTGCCATCGAAGGCGATTCCCACCCAGCGGGCCTCCCGGTCGATGACCGGGCTGCCACTGTTGCCGCCGGTGATGTCATTCGTGGACACGAAGTTGATCGGAACGCTCATGTCCACCGCATCGCGCGCGGCATCGAACGCCGGAGCCAGTTGCCACGGCATTTCGTCATCGAACTCCTCGGACCGGCCGTACAGTCCGTACAGGGAAGTCTGCGCCGGGGCATACGTGCCGTTGAACTGGTAGCGTGCCACGACTCCGTCCGTGATGCGCAGGGTGAAGGTGGCATCGGGCGGCAGGTCCGTTCCGTAGACCGCGAACAGGGCCGACGCGAAACGCTCGTTCTGAACCTCTTCCGAGGCACTGGCCGACTGCCATTCGGCGATCACGCTCTGCTGCTCGGCCACCATGGCGCGAACCAGCTCGACGAGCGGATCCGTGCTTGCCTGCATGGCCTCTACACCACCGTCGATCAGCGACTGGCGGTAGGCCGCGTCACCCATTCGGGACGACTCGATCAACCTCCGGGCTGCGTCCTCGGGCGTCTCGCCGGGTCGCACGGCCCGTACGAGAGCGGCGTCGGGCGGCAGCCATTTCTGCGCCAGGGCCAGGCGTCCGGTGAGCATTCCGAGAGACTGGTCCATGTGCATCTCACCCGGGTCCAGAATCGCCCTTTCCATGCGATCGAAGTTGCGTGGCCGCTGGTCCTCGGGCACCGCCAGCATCTGGATGTACTGCCCCAGCTGAGCGGCCATCTGCAGATGTGCGGAAGGGTTGAGAAAATTCGGATTATTGATGTAGACCGTAGGCGCCAGCCCGGCCAGCGTCTCGTTGATCTCCGCGATGCGGGCCCACACGTCCCCGTACCTCGCGGTCAGCTCCGGATCGGCCTCCACCGCTGACCGGAACTCGTCCTCCCACCGGATCTTCCTGGCCGTGAGCTCTACGTCCCGCAGGCCCTTGAGCTCGCCTCGATACAGCTTCTGAGTGTTCTCGAACCCGAAGATCTGGTTCTGCATCGCCCGGCCACGCTCGGGGTCGCTGGCCTGGATCGCGTGCATGATCTCGAGGCGCTGGTCGAAGAAATCGAGGATCATCGGGTGGAAGACGATCCTCTGGTACATGTACTGTGAGAGAGTGATCTGCCGCGCCGTCGAGCCCGGGTTGCCGGTCACGAATACCAGCTCACCCTCGGACGCGCCTTCCGGATCCCACTGGAAGTAGTGCGGCGTCGAAGCGGGGGACTCCCCATCCTCGTCATAGGCCCGGAAAAAGGTGATATCGAGGTCGTAGCGCGGATACGTGAAATTATCCGCGTCGCCGCCGAAGAACGCCGCCTGCATCTCGGGCGTGAAGACCAGCTTGACCGTCGGGTACCGGTGGAACTTGTAGAGCTTGTACTGGCCGCCATGGAACAGGGAGACCACCTGGCACTGGAGGCCGCTGGCTTCCTCGCACGCCGCGCTGAGCTCCTCGCCCTTCGCGTCACGCGCGGCGCTGATGTCCGAGTCGGACATGCCCGCCTGTGCCACGGAGTGCATCTGGGGCGTGATGTCCTCGATCTCGATCAACTGGTCCAGGTAGTAGTTCGGGCAGACCAGCTCGTCCTGTATCGTCGGCGCGTAGAAACCGTTGTTCAGGTAGTCGTTCTCTTCGCTGGAATTCGCGTCGATGCATCCACGAGCGCAGTGATTGTTGGTGATCACCAGTCCGTCGGACGAGACGAACGAAGCCGAGCAGCCGGGAACGCGGCCCGAGGCCAGGCGCACATGCTCCAACCACTCCGAACTGGGCCGGAAACCGTATGTCTCCTCCCAGTAATCGAGCGGTGGATTCTCGAACGTCCACATCGTGCCCATCTCGGTCCCCGTCAGCTCCACGGTCTTCGACAATTCGACGGCCGCCTGGGGCGCCGTGAGCAGGCCTGCGGGAGGCTTTTCGGCGACCACTGGCGGGGCCGCCGGCGCGGGCGCCGTCTCGGGCGGCGGCGCAGAGGAACAGGCCGCGACCAGGGCGACGGCCAGAATGGCGAAATGTCGCACTCCGATATTCTTCATCGATCACTCCGTTCACGGGTTGCGCGGGTCCACGGACACCGCTTCTCTGATGCAAGGGTCGGGCCCGTTCCGACCGGCTACGCGAGGTGCCGCAGCACGGTCTGCAGGATCCCTCCATTGCGATAGTATTCGACCTCCAGTTCGGTATCGAGCCGGACGACCACTTCGAAGCGGGCCGCGCCGTCTCCACCTGCGGTCGGGGCTGCCTGAACCGTCGCGCCGCAACCCGGCTCGAGTCCCTCCTCGATCCCGCTGATGTCGAAGACCTCCGTCCCGGACAGGCCCAGCGAGGCAGCGCTCTCCCCGGAAGCGAACTCGAGGGGAAGCACCCCCATTCCGATGAGGTTGCTTCGGTGAATTCGCTCGTAGCTTTCCGCTATCACGGCCCTGATCCCGAGCAGGCTCGGGCCCTTTGCGGCCCAGTCGCGGGATGACCCGGTCCCGTACTCGCGGCCGGCCAGAATAATCAGCGGAATCCCCTCGCGCGCGTATTCCATCGCCGCGTCGTAGATCGACATCTGCTCGCCGGTCGGGAGGTGGCGGGTGAAGCCGCCTTCCACGCCGGGCACGAGCCGGTTCCGCAGGCGAACGTTGGCGAAGGTCCCGCGCATCATCACTTCGTGGTTCCCGCGCCGAGAGCCGTAGGAATTGAAGCCGGCCGGCGCCACTCCGTGCTCCACCAGGTACCGACCGGCAGGCGAGTCCTTCGCGATCGCGCCGGCCGGGGAGATGTGATCCGTGGTCACCGAGTCACCGAGGAGCGCAAGGACGCGAGCGCCCCGGATGTCGGTGGGAGCTGACACCGCCCTGGTCATGCCCTCGAAGAACGGAGGTCGTCGGACGTAGGTGGAATCCTCGTCCCATTCGTACCGGTTGCCGTCCGGGACCGGGAGGCCTCGCCATTCCGCGTCACCATCGAACACGCTGGCATACTGCTCCCGGTACTGTTCGGTGCGGACGGAGTTTCGGATGGTGTCGCGGATCTCCTGCTGAGTGGGCCAGATGTCCCTCAGGAACACGTCGTTGCCGTCCCGGTCCTGTCCGAGGGGATCCCGGGTGAGATCGATG
The DNA here is from genome assembly GCA_947581745.1 of Candidatus Benthicola azotiphorus. Taxonomy (GTDB): domain Bacteria; phylum Gemmatimonadota; class Gemmatimonadetes; order Palauibacterales; family Palauibacteraceae; genus Benthicola; species Benthicola azotiphorus. The sequence goes on along the minus strand of CANPVW010000022.1, from coordinate 3,835 downwards.
TCCATGCGCCCGGCCACGGCATAGGCGACGACGAGCGGCGGTGATGCCAGGTAGTTCGCCCGGGTCAGGGGGTTCACCCGACCTTCGAAGTTCCGGTTCCCGGACAGGACGGCCGCGACCAGGAGGTCGGAGCTCTGAATCGCTTCGGCGATCGGGCCGGGCAGGGGACCGCTGTTCCCGATGCACGTCGTGCACCCGTACCCCACGACTGCGAATCCCAGCTCCTCGAGGGCCGGCAGCAGCCCGGCCGCCGTCAGGTACTCCGTTACCACTTTCGAGCCCGGGGCGAGGCTCGTCTTGACCCACGGTTTGCGGACCAGCCCGCGCGCCACGGCATTCCGGGCCAGCAGTCCCGCGCCGACCATCACGCTCGGGTTCGACGTGTTGGTGCAGCTGGTGATGGCCGCGATCACGACGGCACCATCGGCCAGGTCGAAGGACACGGGATTCCCGCTCGGGTCCGCCATATCCACGTGCACCGTCGGCTCCGCGGCAGCTGGTTCCACCCGATCCGCCGCGTACTCGGAGAGAACCTTCTCGAACGACTCGCGGACGTCGGTCAGCGGCACACGCTGCTGCGGGAGTTTCGGCCCGGCGAGGCTCGACTCCACCGTGCCCAGGTCGAGGGACACCGTGTCGGTGAAGTCCGGCTCGGGCGAATCAGGCTCGTGGAAGAGCCCCTGGGCGCGGGCGTACGCCTCGACCACGGCGACGTGGCTCTCACTGCGGCCCGAAAAGCGCAGGTAGGCCAATGTCTCAGCGTCGATCGGGAAGATCGCGCACGTGCTTCCGAACTCGGGAGACATGTTCGATATGGTGGCCCGATCCGCCAGCGAAAGAGAGGCGAGTCCTTCGCCGTAGAACTCGACGAACTTGCCCACCACGCCCTTCTCGCGGAGCATCTCGGTCACCCGCAGGACCACGTCCGTGGCGGTCACGCCCTCGGCAAGCGTGCCGTACAGGCGGAAGCCCACCACCTCGGGGACCAGGAAGCTGATCGGCTGGTTCAACATCGCGGCCTCGGCTTCGATGCCCCCCACGCCCCACCCGAGGACTCCCAGTCCGTTGATCATGGTCGTGTGGCTGTCCGTTCCGACCAGCGTGTCCGGGTAAAGCAGCCGCTCTCCATCCCGCTGCACGTCGAACACGACTCGGGCCAGGTACTCGAGGTTGACCTGGTGCACGATCCCCGTGCTGGGCGGGACGACCTTGAAATTCCCGAAGGCCTGCTGGCCCCAGCGCAGGAACAGATAGCGCTCCCGGTTTCTCTCCATCTCCTTCTCTGAATTGATGAACAGGGAAGCCAGGCGGCCGAAGCTGTCCACCTGGACGGAGTGATCGATCACGAGCTCCGACGGCAGGTGCGGGTTGATGAGCTCCGGATCGCCACCGAGCTCGCAGATCGCGTCCCGCATCGCCGCGAGGTCGACCACCGCGGGAACCCCGGTGAAATCCTGCAGGATCACGCGAGCCGGCATGAAGGAGATTTCGCTCTCCGCGGCGGGGTCCCACGAGGCGAGCGCCTCGATGTCGCCTGGCGTCACGGACACGCCGTCCTCGTGGCGCAACAGATTCTCGAGGAGCAGTCGGATCGAGAACGGCAGACGGGAAACCCGGCCGACTCCGGCCTCCGCGAGCACGCCGAGATCGAATATCGTCGCCTGAGAACCGTCGGGAAGGTCTATCCGGCGGCGGGCGCCAAAGGTGTCGTTGCTCGTCTGACTGCTATCGCGGGGCGACGTCATATGAGGTCTCTCTGTGGATTGAAACCGCCGAGCGGGAAGCGGTTGACAACGGGTCCCGGCCGGTCGTCGCGAGGACGCCGGCCTCTCGAGGCGCAATATGGTATTCCAGGCTGGAGGAGGCGAGTCCCGCGGCGTCTGGCACCGCCGGCCGGTCACACTGATATTGGCGGGACAGCGAGGCGCGAACCCGTCGAGCGAGAGAGTACATGGGCGAACCGTACAGAGCCGACTATCGTGGACCGATATTCCACTTCTTCTGGCCATTCACGAGGTACGTCGTCACTCACATCACGGTGCTCGTCCTGGGTCTCGTCTTCTACGTGCTCAACCGTGCGACGGTGATCGGCCGTCGCAACGTGCCGAGAGAGAGGAACATCCTGCTTCTCTCGAACCACCAGACCATGATCGACAGCTTTCTGGTGGGCACGGCCGCTTATCTCGGCCCGGCGCTGTTCCGGCCGTACCTGATCCCGTGGAACCCGGCGGCGGAGGAGAACTTCTTCAAGAACCGGTTCTGGGCGTGGTGGGCCGACAACTGGAAGTGCATTCCCATCAAGGCCGGGCGACGGGACAGTCGGGCGCTGCACCGGATGATCCGGGCCGGAAAGCGTGGAACCGTGATCCTGTTTCCCGAGGGCACACGCTCCCGGGACGGAGAGATCCGCAACGGAAAGGCGGGCGCCGGCTTCGTCGTCCTCGCCAATCAGCCGAGGGTGGTTCCCGTCACGGTGGACGGCCTGCACGACGTGCTGCCCGTGGGGAGCACCTTTCCGAGGCTGTTCAAGCACATCTGGCTGGCGTTCGGGAAGCCGATCGATTATTCGGAGTACGCGGGACAGCCCCGCTCGAAGGAAGCCGCCCAGGAGATCGTGGACGATGTCGTCGGCATCCTGCGGACACAGCTCGCGGGCCTGCGACGGCTTCAAAGGGGCGAAATCGATCGAAAGGCGTTCGAGAGGATCCTGAACCGAGAAGGGGAGAAGCAGTGACGATCAAGAGGAAGGTATTGAGGACGACGGTCCTGGCGGCCGGCCTGTCCGTGCTGACGGCCGGCTGCGCGGAGACTCGGGAGACCAACGGAGAAACCGGCGCTCAAGAGGGCGAGACCATGCAACAGCCTGAAGTGAAGGGACCACGCGTGCTCCTCGAGACGAGCATGGGGAACATCCTCATCGGTCTCTATCCGGATCAGGCGCCGCTCACCGTCGAGAACTTCCTCGCGTACGTGGAGGCAGGCCACTACGACGGTCTGATCTTCCATCGCGTGATTCCCGACTTCATGATCCAGGCCGGCGGCCACGAGCCCGACCTCACGATGCGCGAAGGGGGGCGTCCTCCGGTCCACAACGAATCGGACAACGGCCTGACGAATTCTCGCGGGACGGTAGCGATGGCGCGCACGAGTGATCCGCATAGCGCGTCGGCGCAGTTCTTCATCAATCACACCGACAATCCGTTCCTCGACTTCGGAGCCCAGGGTCCCAACCAGTGGGGCTATACCGTGTTCGGAACCGTGCTCGAGGGCATGGACGTCGTGGACGCGATCGCGGCCGTCGAGACCGGAAACGCCGGCGGGATGCAGAACGTCCCGGTCGAGCCGATCGTCATCCGGTCCGCGACCATCGTCCAGCCCTGACCGGGGGCCGCGGCGAGCGGCAGGGAAGCGGTGCCGGGGGAGCTAATCCTCCGGCACCTTGCTCACCCGACGCGCGAATCGAGGATCAGGCGACGACGCCGGGCCGCAGTACCTCCTCGAACACGGGAAGCACGTCCTCGAGAGTCGCGCGGTCGATCACCAGCGGCGGAGCGATCCGAATGGTGTGGTGATGCGTGTCGTTGCACAGGACGCCCCGCTCCTTCAGCGCTTCGCAGAACGGTCGGGCCACTCCCGAGCCGGACTTGATCTCGATCCCGATCATCAGCCCCCGACCCCGAACCTCGCGCACGTGAGGAGAATCGATCTCGCGCAGCCGGCCCATGAACCAGCTGCCGAGCTCGTCCGACCGGTCTGCCAGCTTCTCGTCCCGGATGACGTTCAGGGACGCCAGTCCCACTGCTGCGCCAAGCGGATTGCCGCCGAACGTGGATCC
>CANPVW010000021.1 GCA_947581745.1 Candidatus Benthicola azotiphorus | reverse complement strand
CCGCCGTGCCGCAGGCGGCGAGGTCGGACCGTCGCGACAGGAGCTCGCGCTGCCGCTCGAGCCGCTGCGGCCGCGCGGTGTCGTCACCGTCCATCCGGGCCAGGAAGGGGGCCCGGGAGGCACGCACCGCCGTGTTGAGCGCCCGCACCAGTCCGCCCCCCGACCGTGCGTCGGTCGAAGGGGTCACCTCATCGTCCCGGAGCTCGATGACTCGCACGCGACCGTCCCGCGCGGACCATCTCCGCAGGATGGAGCCGGTCTCATCCTGCGACCCGTCGTTCACCGCCACTACTTCGAAATCCCGCAGCGACTGCGATCCGAGGCTCTCGATGCACTCCGGCAGCCAGGGCGCGACGTTCCGGCACGGAAGCGCCACCGAGACCGCGGGCCGCGATGCGCTCACCCCGCCCGAGCGTCCGCCCTGCCAGCGGGCGGGGGCTTTTCGCCGGAGTCCTTCTGCAGGTGCCTGGCGAGGTGACGACCGGTGTGCGATTCCGGAGTCGCCATGACATCCGCCGGAGTTCCGGCGACCACGATCCGTCCGCCGGCGTTCGCCGCTTCCGGCCCCAGGTCCACGATCCAGTCGGCCGAGGCGATCACGTCCAGGTCGTGTTCCACGAGCACGACCGTGTTCCCCGCATCCACGAGTTGCCGCAGCACGCTCAACAGGCGCCCGATCTCGCCGAGGCCGAGTCCGACCGTCGGCTCGTCCAGGATGTAGATGCGCTGCTTCCCGGCCGACCTGCGGGCCAGCTCACGGGCGATCTTGAGCCTCTGGGCCTCACCACCGGACAGAGTCGTGGCCGGTTGCCCGAGCCGCAGGTAGCCCAGCCCCACACGCTGCAGTTGCCACAGAGCCTGACCGAGGCGGTCCTGCCGGATGAAGAACCGGATCGCTTCATCCACCGTCAGGTCCAGCACATCCCGGATGCTCCGGCCTCGGTAATGCACATCCAGGATCTCCGGCTTGAACCGCCGGCCCTCGCACACCTCGCACGGCATGGAGACGTCGGCGAGGAATACCATCTCCACCGTTTCCTCCCCCGCGCCTTTGCAGGCCGGGCAGCGCCCGCCCTCGACGTTGAAGCTGAAGTGGCCGGCACCGAAGCCACGACGCTTCGCCTCGGGCAACGCCGCGAACAGACGGCGGATCTCGCCGTACGCCTTGATGTAGGTGATCGGATTCGAGCGCGGCGTCCGGCCTATCGGACTCTGGTCGACCAGCACTGCGTCCTTCACCAGCTCCGCCCCCGTCAGCGATCTCCAGGTTCCCGAGGCCTCGCCGAGATGGCGCCTGGCGGTAGAAGCGCCGTGCAGGGTCTCTTCCAGGGCCCGGTACAGGACGTCGTGCACGAGCGTGGACTTGCCGGACCCCGACACTCCGGTGATCACCGTGACACGTTCCAGAGGAATCGCCACATCCAGATCGTGCAGGTTGTGGAGGGTCGCGCCCTCGAGGCGGAGCCAGCCCCCGGGCCTCCCGGGCGACCGCCGCGGCGCCCCCGCACCCTCGCGCAGGGCCCTGCCCGTGGCTGTCTCCGCCAGGGCCAGGCCCGCATACGTTCCCTCGAACACGAGCTCTCCACCGTGCTCTCCGGCCCCCGGACCCAGCTCCAGGACACGATCGGCCTGCCGCATCACGGCGGCCTCGTGCTCGACCACGAGGACCGTGTTCCCGCGGTCCCTCAAACGGCCGAGGACGTCCAGAAAGCGGTCGACATCGCGGGCGTGCAATCCGATCGTCGGTTCGTCGAGCACGTAGAGCGTATCCACCAACCGACTTCCCAGGCTCCCGGCCAGCCTGATGCGCTGCATCTCGCCGCCCGACAGCGTCCGGGCCTGGCGTTCCGTCGTCAGGTAGCCCAGACCGACTTCCGACAGGAAGGTGAGGCGGTCCCGCAGCTCCCGCACGATCGTCTCCGAAACGCGCGCCTCGAACGATTCGAGGCCGAGGTCGGCGACCCACGAGCCCAGCTCGTCCACCGTGAGAGCGGCCGCTTCCGCGATGTCGAGTCCTCCAACCCGTACGTTGAGCGCTGCCGGCTGCAGCCGTTTTCCCTCGCAGGTCCGGCAGGATTCAGGAAGCTGATACTGGCGGAGGAACACCCGGATGTACTGCTTGTATCGCTTCCGCTCCCGCGAGCGCAGGAACGGTATCATCCCCAGAAAATCGGATGACCCGTGCAACAGCTCGTCCCGGAACGCCTGCGGAAGGTGGCGCCACGGGATCGTCGGATCCACTCCACGGCGCGACGCCAGCTCGATCACCTCGGCGGCCTCGCGGTGGTAGCGGGGCTTCGTCCACGGATCGAGAGCGCCGTCCGCCAGTGAGCGACCGGCATCCGGCACGATCAGGGTCAGGGCATACTCCAGTGTGGCCCCGAATCCGTTGCATTCGGGACAGGCCCCGACGGGGTGGTTGAAACTGAACAGGAGTGGAACCGGGTCAGGAGACTCCCGTCCACAGTCGGAGCACCGAAACGCCTCGGCGAACTTGAGCCTCCGCTCCACCTCGACGCCCGCGCCGTCCGCCCGCCGGACCACCAGCACCTCCGCCTGGCCGTGCCCTTCCGCGAACGCGGAGGCCAGCGAGTCGGACAACCGTTCACGCTGCTCGTCCGCCACGGTCACGCGATCGACGACCACGCCGACCTGAAGCCCCGAATCGAGGCGAATGGCGGTGGGAGGTCCTGGCTGTTCCCGGTCGTCCAGGTCGTCCACGTGGTGCTCGACGCCGTCGATGACGACTCGTACGTAGCCACGCGCCCTGAGATTGTCGACGGCGGCCTGGTGTGTGAGCCCGGCGCTCCGCTCGAGCGGAAACGTGATGTAGACGGGCGTTCCACTGCCGAGATCCAGGAGCTCGTCGGTGGCCGACTGGACCGTGTCGGGTAGAACGCGAAGGCCGCAGTGCGGGCACATCGTTCGGCCCACCCTGCTCCACAGGAGACGCATGTAGTCGTACGTCTCCGTAACGGTGCCGACGGTGGAGCGGCTCGTTTGAACGGCGTTTCTCTGGTCGATCGCGACGGAAGGGGCGATACCGTCGATCCAGTCCACCGCCGGTTTCGACATCCGCTCCAGGAACTGCTTCGCGTAGGTGGAGAGAGACTCCACGTAACGCCGCTGGCCCTCCGCATAGATGGTGTCGAACGCCAGGCTCGACTTGCCCGACCCACTTGGCCCCGTGAGCACGGTCAGGGCGCGGTGCGGAATCTCGACATCCACCCCTTTGAGGTTGTTCTGCCGGGCACCCCGGACGCGAATGGCGGTGAGCATGGCGCGATGATGTATCGCGGCTGCGCAAGCGTCAAACGCCCCGGGTGGAACGGCGCCGCGACTCCGGGTATCTTCGGGGAGCACGACACTCGAGCGGTGGAGAACCGACCTGCAGACATCTCCGGAAGGGCCCGTCCACGAAGAAGAAGCGCTCGGCAAGGCGTACGACGCCCGGCTGATGCGGCGGCTGCTCGCCTATCTCAGACCGTACAGGTGGCAGGTGGCCGTGGCCGTCGGAATCCTCATCGCGGCATCAGGCCTCGCCCTCGTCGGACCCTGGCTCACCAAGGTCGCGATCGACAAGGCGTTTCCGGCCGGCGACCTCGGGCTGCTCGGATTCCTGGCGCTCGTGTACGTGAGCTCGCTTCTCCTGGCGGCCGTGCTGGAGTACGCCCAGACTCTCCTCACTACCTGGATCGGCCAGCGTGTGATGGAGGACCTTCGAGGCCAGATCTTCGGACACCTTCAGCGGCTCGAGCTGGCCTTCTTCGATCGCAATCCGGTAGGTCGCCTGATGACCAGGGTGACGAGCGACGTAGAGGCGCTGAACGAAATGTTCACGTCTGGCGTCGTGACGATCTTCGGCGACGTGTTCACGATCGGCGCCATCGTCACCGCGATGCTGATCCTCGACTGGCGGCTCGCCCTGGTGACGTTCACGGTCCTGCCGCTGGTGTTCGCGTCCGCCTGGCTGTTTCGCACGCGTGTGCGAAGGGCCTACAGGGACATCCGCCTTCGTCTCGCGCGGATCAATGCGTTCCTGCAGGAGCGCATCACGGGGATGAGCATCACCCAGCTGTTTCGGCAGGAAGAGTCGACCTTCGAGCGGTTCGACCAGATCAACCGGGACCATCTGTCCGCTCACCTCAGGTCGATCACGTACTACGCGCTCTTTTTCCCCGCCGTGGAGCTCCTGGCCGCAGTCGCGATGGCCCTGATCATCTGGTATGGGGGGACCGAGTCGCTGAGGGGGACGATGACGGTGGGGACGATCGCGGCGTTCCTTCAGTACGCCCGTCGCTTCTTCCGGCCGATCCAGGACCTGTCGGAGAAGTACAACATCCTGCAGAGCGCGATGGCGAGCTCCGAGAGAGTGTTCAAGCTGCTCGATCGGCAGCCGCACCCCGTGGAAACCGAACCGGCGGCCGGCCCCGCCGTCGGCGCGATCCAGGCTCAAGCGTCCGCCCGACCCCGGGAAGCGGCAGCGAGCTCTCGCGGCGGGCGGATCGAGTTCCGGCACGTATGGTTCCGATACGGCGAGATGGGCACCGACGCGCCAGCCCCGGACGAGGAGGGCAGCGAGTGGGTGCTCAGGGACGTGACCTTCACCGTCGAGCCCGGACAGCGCGTCGCGATCGTCGGCGCCACCGGCGCCGGAAAATCGACGCTGATCAACCTGCTGATGCGGTTCTATAAGCCGCAGCGAGGGGTCATTCTGCTCGATGGCGTGGACATCTCGGCCGTCCCGGCGCCAGTGGTGAGGAGCAGGATGGGCCTCGTGCTCCAGGACGTGTACCTGTTCTCGGACACGGTGATCCGCAACATCGACCTCGGCCGACCCGATGTGGCGGAAAGCGACGTGCTGAACGCGGCCAGGCGGGTGGGCGTCGCCGCGTACGTGGAGCGATTGCCCGGCCGTTACGACCAGCGGCTCGGGGAACGGGGAAGCAATCTGAGCGCGGGAGAGCGTCAGCTCCTCAGCTTCGCGCGGGCGCTGGCCGGAGACCCGGACCTGCTGATCCTCGACGAAGCCACCAGCGCCGTCGATTCCGAGATCGAGGCGCGCATCGAGCAGGCCCTGGAGGAGCTGATGCTGGGCCGCACGAGTCTCGTCATCGCGCACCGGCTCTCGACGATCCGCAACGCGGAACGGATCCTCGTGATGCACCACGGCGAGATCCGCGAGACCGGAACCCACGACGAGCTCCTGGAGCTCGGCGGGCTCTACTCGCGCCTCCACCGGCTGCAGTTCGCCGGATCGCCGAGCGCCGCATGAACGGGATCCTGGACCTCGTGATCTCGCTGGACTCCCGGTGGGTGCTGGCGGGCCTGCTCACCGTCCTCGACGCATGGGCGATCGGCCTCATCGTGAAGGCCCGGCCGTCACCGAAGGTCGGTATTCTGTGGGCCGCGATCATCGTCCTGTGTCCGATCATCGGGCTGCTGTTCTGGTACGCCCTGGGGCCGAAGCCG
>CANPVW010000020.1 GCA_947581745.1 Candidatus Benthicola azotiphorus | reverse complement strand
GCTCCCGACCGGCGGAGCCTACGGAGCGCCGCTTGGAAGCCAACGGAGGCCCAGCACGCTGAGCACGAGGCCGCCGATGGAGAAGCCGGCCGCCAGGGAAGGTCGGCCGATCGCCACCAGGGTCAGCGAAGCGAAGATCGCCGTGAGGCCGAGCAGCAGCGTCGTCAGTCCAGCGAAGCGCCTTCCGTTCCAGCCCTCACGCATCGGGATCGCCCTGCGGCGCCTGGCCGGTCGCCCCCAGCGACGCGATTTCATCCTCGATCTCCTGTCGGGTCAGCGTGTGGTCGCTCCGCTTGGCGAGCGCGAACACCGCATCGCACAGGGCCCGGTCCTCCGGATCGTACCCGTGCTCCCGCAGCCAGTAGCGGACGTTGCTGAGCCCCGATACCGGAGAGACCTCGATCGTCTGCTCGAGTCCGAACAGGGACGCCGGCACCCCGCTGTATACGCGATCGACCAGCCAGTCGTCGCCCATGTTCATCGCCTTGATGATCGCGGATGCGTGAACCCCCGTACCCGTCCGGAAGGCGTCGCTTCCGACGACCGGATAGGAATGCGGCACCTCTATGCCGCAGATCTCCGCGGCGAGCCGGCAGTACTCGGGCAGCCGGGTGAGGTCGACATCGTGCATCCCGAGCAGCTTCAGGTTTACGAGTAGCAGGTCCATCGCCGTGTTCCCGACCCGCTCCCCGATCCCGAGCGCCGTGCCGTGGACCCGGTTGGCGCCTTCCTCGATCGCGGCGAGCGCGTTGGGCATCGCGAGCCCCCTGTCGCGGTGCCCGTGCCAGTCGATCTTCACATCCTCGCCCGTGTCGAAGATCACCTTGCGGACGAACCGCACGAGCTGCCTCACCCCGAAGGGAGTCGCGTGGCCCACCGTGTCGGCCAGGCAGATCCGACGGGCTCCGCATTCGATCGCCGTCGTGTACAGGGCCTTGAGGGTCTTCGGACGCGACCGGGTCGTGTCCTCGGTCACGTACATCACGTCGAGCCCCTGTTCCACGGCGAAGGTCACGGCCTCGGCCGTCGTCCGCAGGAGCATCTCCAGTCCCCATCCCTCCGCGTACTGACGGATCGGCGAGCAGCCGATGAAGGCCCCGACCTCCATGCGAAGGCCGGTGGCCTGGGCCACCTCCGCGATGGGGGCGATGTCCGCCTTGACGGTCCGGGCCGCGCAGTTCGGAGCGATCGGAAGGCCCTGGTCGGCGATCTCCCGGGCCAGCGCCAGGACGGCCTCCCTTGCCCTCGGTCCGGCGCCGGGGAGGCCGATGTCAGCGGACTGGATCCCCATCTCGGCGATCAGGTGGAGCATCTCGATCTTCCGATCGATCGGGGGGTCCTTGACCGTGGGGTTCTGCAGGCCGTCCCTCAGAGTCTCATCGTCCAGCTCGACGTGCACGCCCGAGTACGCGAAGCTCCCCGGGAGCCGGTTCCAGTCGTAGATCAGGTCGTTGGGGTCCACACTGTTCCTCCGGATCGGGATCGCGGTCCTGCCTCCGATCGCTCAGTCCTGAACACGAAACACCGAGTGGTCGCCCACTGAGGCGGCACCCGACAGTCCATCGGCCGTCACGTGGTCGCCGATCAGCGAATCGTGCAGGTCGCAGCCTTCCAGCACCGTGTTCTCCCCCACGATGCAGTCGCGCAGGCGCGCTCCGCGGATCGTCGATCCGGAGCCGATGCTCACGTTCGGCCCGATCTCGACGTCCTGCAGAACCACATCCGGGGCGACGCACACCGGAGGGACGATTCGAACGCCGTCCGCCGGGGCGGGCGCGGCGGCGGCTCCCGAGAGGAGGACTTGCCGGTTCGTCTCGAGCAGCGTCTCGATCTTCCCGCAGTCCCACCAGTGATCGACTTCCGCCGTCAGGATTCGGTCGCCGTGGTCGATCATGTACTGGAAGGCATCGGTCAGGAAGTACTCTCCGAACTGCGGCGGGCTCGCCATCACGTGGGCTATGCCCTCGAACATCAGGCGCCAGTCTCTCACGTAGTAGAGCCCGATGTTTGCCAGCCTCGAGATGGGTTCCGACGGCTTCTCCACGATCCTCAGCATGTGGCCGTCCTCGTCGGTGACGATCACCCCGAAGCGCTGGTAGTCCTCGACCTCCTTGGCCCAGATGATCCCGTCCACATCGGGCCTCGCGTCGATGAGCCCCAGGTCGGCGTCGAACAACGTGTCCACGAACACGATCAGGACCGGACCCTCGACGTACGGCTCTGCCAGGCGTATGGCATCCGCGGTGCCCAGCTGCTGCTCCTGGGGCACCGCCCGGAAGCGCAGCTTCGGGTGCTCCTCGGACAGCCACGACTCTATGGTGGGAGCCAGGTGGCCCGTGATTCCGATGATCTCGTCCACGCCGACCTCTTCGAGCTGGCGCAGCACGTAGTCCAGGACCGGGCGATTCGCGACCCTCAGCAGGGGCTTGGGCCGCGTGTGCGTGTGCGGGCGAAGCCGGGTCCCTTTTCCCGCCAGGGGGAGTATGGCTTGCATGTGGCCTTCTCAGAGGTTCTCATCCGTGGGTGGAATCCCGCAAACGTAAAGGAAATTCCACACAGCGGGCAACGTGTCGCGCCGCGAACCGGCGGCGCCGGACCGAAACGACAGCGATGACGATCTCTTCAGCCGACCACCGCCGGGATTCTCCCCCACATGCCGCACCGGTGGACACGCGCGCCGCCGGAGGGCTCGAAGGACGCCTGTACACGGCTTCGTTCGCGAGCGTGTGGGACGCTCTCCTGGACGACGTGAGGTCTCGTGGCCGGTGGAAGCTCGTTCACCAGGATGAGGAGCTCGGCCTGATCACGGTGCACTGCCGCGGCTTCTTCTCGACCGGATCGAGCCTTCTCACGATCTGGGTGAAGCTGGACGACAACGGACTGACGCGACTCGACCTCCGCTCCGTTCCGGAGACCCGCCGTGACCTTGGCGCCGGAGAACGCCGGATCCGGGGCCTGCTCGAACGCGTGGACCGCGTCCTGGGGACCGGGGCGCGCATCAGCCTCTGAGTCCTCACCCGCCCCCGGCTCCCCGCAGGGCGTGCTCGTATTCCGATCTCTCGATCACCGCAGCGGCCGTGAGATCTCCCGTCACGTTTACCGCCGTGCGGCACATGTCGAGGATTCGATCGACTCCAAGAATCAGCGCGATCCCGGCGGCGGGATCGATCCCCGATCCGGCCAGCACGCCCTCCAGGACCACCACGAGGATCACGATCCCCGCCGACGGCACTCCGGCCGCACCGATGGAAGCGAGGGTCGCCGTCAGGACGATCCCGAACTGAGCCGTGAGCGAGATGTGTCCGACCAGCACCTGGGCTATGAACATCGTCGCCACGGCCTGATACAGCGCGGTCCCATCCATGTTGATCGTGGCGCCGAGCGGGAGCACGAAGCTGGACACCTCCTTCTCTATCTCCAGCTCCTCCTCGGCCGTCTCCATCGTCAGAGGGAGCGTGGCGTTGGAGCTGGAGGTGGAGAAGGCGATCAGTTGCACGCCCCTGATCTTCCTGAAGAACTCCCGGGGCGCCCGGCGGGCCAGCAGCTTGATGGCCGCGGTGTACGTGATCGCCACGTGCAGCACGAGCCCGAGGAGCACCGTGACCACGTACACCAGGAGGCTCCGCAGGACGTCGAGTCCGAACCGCGCGATCACGGCACCGATCAGGGCGAACACCGCGTACGGAGCCAGCTTCATGATCCAGTGGATCATGACCATGCACGCTTCGTTCAGTCCGTCGAAGAAGCCGACGATGTGATCCCGGCGTTCCGTCGGAAGCGCCGAGATGGCGGCCCCGAGGAAGATGGCGAAGAAGATGATCGGCAGCATGTCGCCGGCGGCCAGCGCCGCGACCGGGTTCCGCGGTATCATGTTCATCAGGACGTCCACCAGACCCGGCGTGTCCTGGGCCAGGGTAACACGGCTCGCCCCTTCCGCCATGTAGCTCGAGCGCAGGGATTCCAGCGCTTCGGGGCTCATGCCGCTGCCCGGTCGGATGAGGTTGGAAAGCACGAGTCCGATCGTCACCGCGATAGCCGTGGTGGCGAGGTAGTAGACGATCGTCTTGCTGCCGATCCGGCCGAGCTTCGTGATGTCACCCAGGCTCGCCGTACCGACGATCAGGCTCGCGAACACGAGCGGCACGACGACCATCGTGATGAGGCGAATCCACGCCGCGCCGATCGGCTCGATCGCGATCAGCAGGCGGGCCAGCGGATCGATCGCGAGGGCGTTGGCGATCAGGCCCGCGACAACGCCGAGAATCAAGGCGATGGTGATCTTCGTATACAGTTGCATGGCGAACGCTGTGAGGGTGCACGAGGCCGCCCGGTATTGGCGGTAGCCCAAGATAGGAAGGCACGGCTGGCGGTGACAGGTCCGGCGGGCGCCGGTAACTTGAGGACCGTATGTGGAAACGCCGAATCGAGATGAAGAGCGCCTCCGACTCGAGTCGTGAAGGCGGTCGCCCGCCCCGTGCCTCGCTCCGGCCCGGTGCGGCGGTCGCCGTGCTGGTCGTGGCGACACTGGCCTGCGAGGACGCGGACCGGGCCGCACCTCCTCCACAGCCCGCGCCCGCAGTCGACCGGCTGCGGGAGGAGCCTGTGCCCGGAGCCCTCTACCACACCGAGCTGACGTTCGTGGGACGCGGGCCCGAGCCGTCGCTGCTTCACCTCAGATTCGACAACCGGACCGACTCGACTTCGATCCGGCTCCGCTACCGCGGGTGGTTCGGCGGCGCCGAGTGGCGCATGGTCCTCGATCGGGCCGACTCGCTGCCCGTGCCGAGAGCCGCGTGGCGCATTCTCCCGACCGGTCCGGTTCGCATCGTGGCCGGGGAGGGTGGCGAGCCGACCTCCGTCATCCTCGCGCTTCCGGAGGATCGCCTGCGGCTCGATTCCCGTGGCACGATCGGCGCGTGGGCCAGCCCCACGGGCCGGCGCGAGTCCGTGCGCCTCGCCGAGCTGCTGGACGGATCCGGGGCCGAAACGGGACTGCTTCTCTCCCGGCAGGGCGCTCGGCGCATCGATGAGCCGCCGCCCGAAGAGGTCGGGCAGTACTTCTTCGTGTCGGACACGGCGGGCAACGGCCTGCTCATCATGCGGGAGAGCACCTCCCCGGACGCTCCGGTCACGACCTGGACCTGGTTCGAGGACACCGAGTCGCAATGGGAGGGCGGTCTGGTCCTCGCGCTGGCGACCACCGGAGATGCGCCCGGCCGCTGGTCCTTCGAGCTGCCGGAGGCGGACCTGCTCGGTGAGATCCGGGGTTCGGGCCCCGTGCTCGCCGGCCCACCGGATGGGGAACCGGGATTCGAGCTGTTCCGGGTCGAGGCGGCGCTCGTCCTGGACGGTCAGACCTGGACCATGAAGGGGATCGGCGTGCAGGAGCGATCACCTTGAGCGAGTTGGCGATGCAATGGCTGCGGGACGCCCTCACCGTCCTGTTCGGCGCGCTCGCCGGGGGGCTCACGAACCGGATCGCGATCACCATGCTGTTCCACCCCTACCAGCCTCCGCGCGTCCTGGGCCGGACGATTCACTGGCTACAGGGCGCGGTGCCGAAGAATCAGACCCGGATGGCACATACGATCGGGAACACGGTCGGCACCACGCTCCTGACACCAGGCGATGTGGCGGCGGAGCTGCAGGACGAGCGACTCCGCGAAGCGTTCGAAGAACAGCTGCAGGGGCTCGTGCAGGAGCTGTTCGAAGGAGAGAAGCCGGCGATCGCCGACCTGCTCCCCGAGTCGGCTCTCGGCGAAGTGCGGCGGATCCTCGACACGCTGCTCGACTCCGTCAGAGACAGGGTCGTCGAGTCCCTGGCCTCGGAGGAATTCGCCGAGGACGCGGCTCGCATCCTCGGCACTCTGGCGGACTCGCTCGAGGACGAATCCCTCGCCGATTCGCTGGGAGAGGAGCGGATCGCGGAGCTGCGCGAGCGGGCGGCAGACTGGTTGACGAAGCTGGTCGGCTCCGAGTCGTTCAACTCCATCGTGCGCGGTCACCTGGACCGGGCGTCAGTGCGCCTGCTGCGCCCCGGACGGTCTTTCGAAGAGCTGCTTCCCGTGGGCCTGATCGCCGCTCTGGAGCACGCGATCAGCGACTATCTTCCGCTCGCCATGGAGCGGCTCGGGCGCCTGCTGGAAGACCCGGCAGCCCGTACCCGCGTCGAAAAGGCGATTCACGACCTGCTGGACCGCTTCATGAAGGACCTGCGATTCCACCAGCGGGTCGTCGCGAAGCTGATCATCACGGAAGAGACGGTCGAGAAGGTGATCGATACGCTGGAGGCCGAGGGCGCCGACCGCCTGGGCGACCTGCTCCAGGAGGGAGACGTCCAGAACGCGATGGCCAGGAGCGTCAACGAGGCGATCGTCGATTTCCTGCGTCGTCCCGTGATCGACGTCCTGGGCGAACCGGGCGATCCTCAGGTCGAGAGCGCGCTGGAGTCCATCACGGCCTGGGCCGTGGAGGCGGCACGGGACCCCGAGGTGCGGGACTTCCTTCTCGACCGGGGCGAAGTTGCGCTGCTCAAGGCCGGGGAGAGGAGCTGGGCGGACGTCGTCCGCCTCGTCCCCGCGAGGCGTGCCGGTGGCTGGATCGCTTCGGGCCTCGACTCGGAGGCCGGCCGGAGCCAGTTCGGCAGGTTCAAGGAATGGCTCACCGATCGGGTGCTGCGGCAGCCGATCGGCTCGCTCGAGCGGTATGGCCGGGAGGGCGCGGCCCGCCGGCTCACCGAATCGCTCGTCGACCCCGTCTGGGGCTGGATCACCGGCAAGGTCCCGGAGGTCGCGGCCAACGTGCGCGTCGCAGACCGCGTGGAGTCGAAGATCCTCGAGTTCCCGATCCCGGAGCTGGAGCGCCTCGTGCGCTCGATCACCGAAAAGGAGCTGAACCTGATCGTACGGCTGGGCTACTTCCTCGGAGCCGGAATCGGCTTTCTGCTCGTGCTGGTGAGACGTTTCATCGGTTGACGCGGCGACCCGCGATCGGCGCCACCGGTCACCGCCTCTAGTCCGCGTCCATGATCTTTCGTGCCTTGAGGTAGGCCTCCGAGGCCCGCTCCGGCTCGCGCTTGCGGTCGAACAGGATCCCCATCGTATACCACGCCCGCCCGTTCCCTGGCTGGATCTCCACCGCCCGCTCCAGCGCCTCGAGGGCCAGGTCGATCTGCCCCAGGCGGTTGCACGCCTCGCCGAGATAGAAGTAGGCCGACTCGCACTGCGGATCGAGACCTATGGCCCGTTCCAACGACTCGCGGGCCGCTGAATACAGGCCCTTTCGAAAGAACACGAGGCCCAGATTGAGATGGACGTCCGAATCGTCGGGAGCCAGACGCTGCGCGTTGCGGAGCGTCTCCTCGGCCTGGCCGTACCGTCCCAGCATGCCGAGCACCCCGCCCACGTTCGTCAGGAGCTGCACGTTCTCAGGCTCTATCTCCAGGGCCGCCCGATACTCCTCGAGGGCCCGCGCCGGCTCTCCCAGCTTGTCGTAAACGTATCCCAGGTTGTTCCGTGCCTTGAGGTGACCCGGGTGCCGGCGGAGGAGCTCGCGGTATCCCTTCTCCGCTTCCACGAACCGTCCGTCCTCGGCGGCCGAGCGGGCCTTTCGATACAGGAGCTCGATCTCCGCCCGGTCCTGCGAGGAGAGTCGATCCAGCTTCTCGTCCGAGATCGGCTCGGACGAAGCGGAATCCTCCTCGACCGACTCCCGTCCGGATCCCGACGGAGAACCCGCTCCCGGCTCCGGCGCGGGGGGATCCTGCGGCGAATCGGCGTCCTCCAGGAGATCGCCTTCCTCGACGTCCGCTTCGGTACGCGCCGTGGAGACCGGTGCGACTTCGCCTGCACTCTGCGCCTCCGATCCATCTGCTGAAGAAGCGGTCAGGGCAAGTTGCTCCGCCTCCGGATCTCCCGCGGCGAGCGACTTCCGTTCACCGGCCTGCGGACTCGAGCTCGCCTCGTGTCGCGTTCCCGCATCGGCCGCGCTTCCCGCTCTTGGTCCCGGGCCGCCGCCCCGTCTCCTGCGCTTCGTCATCCGTCTCTCTCCGTTACGGAATCTCGCACCCAGCTCAGATAGGCGGGAGAACCCTCGGCAACCTCCACGGCCACGAACTCCGGTACTTCGTAAGGATGCAGCTCGCCGAGCCGAGCGCGCGCCTCCTCGATACGGTCACCGGTGGTCTTGATCATCGCCAGGGCCTCCGCATCGGATCGGACGCGGCCCTCCCACCGGTACACCGACCGGATTCCGGGAATGACGTTTACGCAGGCCGCCAGACCTTCGTTCACCAGGATCCGGCCGATCGACTCGAGCGTCTCGGCCTCCGGTCCGGTGACGAACACGATACGGACACTCCGTTCAGTCACGTGACTCCGCCTCCGCCTTGCGATAGATCTCTTCGATCCGGTCGGCGTAACGCTTCTCGATCACCCTGCGTTTTACCTTCAGGGTCGGCGTCAGTTCGCCGCCCTCGACCGTGAACGGCCGACCCACGAGAAGGAGCTTCTTCGGACGCTCGTATCGGGCGCACGGAGATACCCTCGCCAGGACTTCATCCTCCATCAGCCGTTGCAGGTCCGGATGCGCGGCCAGCTTCTCCCGCTCCGAATCGGCGACAGGCCGCCCCGGAAAGGCCGCCTTGTAAGCCTGAAAGCTCGGCACCACCAGCGCGAGCGGAAACTTCCGGCGATCGCCGAGGAGCACGACCTGCTCCACGAAAGGCGAGCGGGCAATCAGCTCCTCGATCGGCTGCGGAGCGATGTTCTTGCCCGCCGCCGTCACGAGAATGTTCTTCTTGCGGTCGGTGATCGTCAGGTATCCGTCGGCGTCCAGCTCTCCGATGTCACCCGTCCGGAACCAGCCGTCCTCGCTCAGGGCGGCCCTGGTGGCCTCGGGACGTCGGAAATAGCCCTGCATCACCTGGGGACCGCGGATCAGGATCTCCCCATCTTCGGCTATGCGGATCTCCGTCCCTGCCACGGGCGGTCCGACGGTCCCGAAGCGGATGTCGTTCGGCGGATTCACGTTCGTCACCGGGGAGGTTTCGGTCAGCCCGTACCCCTCCAGCACGACGAGGCCGCCCGAGTAGAAGAAGCGGGCGATCTCCGCGGACAGGGGCGCCGCCCCGCTGACGAAGTAACGGACCCGGCCCCCCGTTCGCTCGTGCAGTTTCCGGAACACGAGCTTCTCCGCGACCCCGTACGCGCCTTCCAGCAGCCGACCCACGGGCCGGTGGGCCAGCTGGCGGCTGGCCCGCAGGTCTCCGATGCGCTTCGCCACGCGGAAGATGGCCTTCTTCGCGGGTCCACCGTGTCCAACCGCTTCCATCACCGCATCGTAGAACTTCTCGTACAGGCGCGGCACTCCGATCACGAAGGTCGGCCCCGTCTCCACCATGTCTCGCGCTACGCTGGTTACCGACTCGGCATACGCGATCTCGGCTCCCGAGTACCACATGAGGTAGTGTCCGGCCAGTCGCTCGAACGCGTGCGACAGGGGAAGCCAGCTCAGCACGCGGTCCGTGTGGCCGATCGGGAGCACCATCGACGCCGCGATCGTGTTGGTGAACAGGTTGTGATGGCTGAGCATGACCCCCTTGGGCTCGCCCGTCGTTCCCGACGTGTAGATCAGGGTCGCCGTGTCCTCCGGCCGCACGGAGCTCCCTGTCCCCTCCCGGCCTGCCGGGCCGGAAGGCCCGCCCGCCCGCTCCATCTGAGCGAGAGAGCGCACCTGGATTCCTGCGTGATTCGCGCCCCTCTCGTTCTCCGGCGGCTCGAACACGAAGACCCGGTCGAGGCCTTCCAGGCGATCGTGAACCTGCAGCACCTTGGCCAGCTGGTCGCCGTCCTCCACGAAGACGGCGCGCGCCCCGGAGTCCTCGAGAACGAACTGGACCTGGTCGGCCGGCAGCGTCGGGTACACCGTCACGACCACGAGGCCCGAAGTCACGCAGGCCCAGTCGGCGAGCGCCCACTCCATCCGCGTGTTCGAGAGGATCGCCACGTGGTCGCCGGCCTCGAGGCCCGCCGCTGCCAGGGCGCGTCCGATGCGACGGACCCGCTCGGCCGCCTCCGCCGCGGTCCATGAGCGCCACGTGCCGTCGGGTTGACGAGCCGTCAGGGCCCGGCGACCGGGATCGAGCTCCAGGCCGTGGCGGAACACGTCGACCAGCGTGCCGGGCCCGAAGTCGAAGGGCTGGGCTGCCTCTCGGATCGGAGGGGGAGCCTTATCCGGCATCGGGCGGCGGCACGTGCCCCGGCGTGTCCTCCGCGTCCTTCGTGCGGAGTCGCTCCAGTGTCTCCCGGGCGTGGCTCGCGTGCTTCTCCGAACCCGGGATGTCGGCGCCGGACCGCAGGAAAGTGTCGAGGTGGGCCGCGGCCTCGGTGTCCCGGCCCCGATTCAGGTAGAGGAAGGCGATGCCGTAATGTGCCCCGGCGCTCCCGGGGTCCTTCTCCAGCGCTCGCTGGTACATCTTGATCGCTTCGTCCGTCATTCCCATCCGGGTATAGACGATCGCCATCTGCTCCAGGGTAGCGACGTCCCCGGGGTGCTCCCGAAGGGCCAGGCGGAGCGATGTCAGTGCCTCATGATAGCGCTCCTCGGCGGCCAGCTCGAGGCCTTCCCGGTAATAGTCGGGCCGGTCCTCTTCCTTAGCACCGGCACCGGTCAGGAAGCTCCACCAGGGCATGGTCAGCTCTCCTCTCCCGGACCCGCCTCGTCCCAGTCCACGAGGGGCGGCGCCGGGGGAATCACCGCGATGTTGTAGGCGAAAGCGAACGCGGCGCCTATCATGAAGCCATACGCATACGCCCACATGGCGCCTATGAACGCTCCCTCGACGCTGATCGAGTAACCGAACAGTACGCCCGCGGCGAGACCCGGGTCCGCGATCCGACCGAACACTGCCCGGGCGAGCAACGTCGCCAGGAAGACCGCCGCGCTGGCCAGCGCGCCGGAAGCCATGGCGAACGCTCTCGTCTGAAGGCGCATTCGGTTCGTCCCCGATCCTCGAGTGGAGGCCCCGCCAGATCGCGAAGGCACCGTCAAACTAGACGCGCCGAATACGCGTGGCAACGAACCCGAGCGCCCGTTCAGGGGCTCTTCGAGGCGACGGCGACCCTCTCATCCGCTGCGACCACGTGGAGCCCCGCGTCCCGCATCGCATGTGCCGCACCGGGTGCGGGCGCGAGGATGGCGAGTCGCCCGGGAGGACGGAGCGCCGCCGCCACCTCCCGAATCCGGGCCTCCCCGGGTTCGCCGCACAGCGCGGCCGCCCGGAAACGCCCTTCCAGCACGGGCAGGGGCCCGTCCCCGGACACCACGATCGTGCTCAGGTTCGGGGCCGCGACTGGCGGATGCGGAGCGGCGTGCGTGAACGACACCACCTCCGAGCGGCCGGCGATCGCCGCGAGGGAGCCCGCGATCCCGGCGAGACCGGGTCCCAGCAGGACACAGCCGCTCTCACCCGCGAGGTCCAGCACCGCACCGACCAGCACTGCGGTCTCTTCTACCCCGGAAGGGAGAGAGAACGAGTCCGACTCGGCCGGCTCGGGCGACGGAGCGGTCGCCGACAGGAGTCGGACGACCCCGGAATCGATTCGAAACCGGCCGTCGCACGCCGGACAGCCCAGGAAGCCCCTCGCCACGCGCCGGCCTTCCGACTCGTGGACGACGGCCACCATGATCTGCGGCGGCCCGCACACGGGACACGCCAGGACTTCCGACAGGTCCAGGAGCACGTCTCCTCCGGGACGTCAGGAGATGAACTGCGGCGAGAGCACGAGGCGCAGGAATTCCTCGCGGGTGCGATTGTCCGAGCGGAACCGGCCGCGCACCGCGCTGGTGATCGTCTTGCTGTTCTGCTTCTCGACGCCGCGCATCATCATGCACAGGTGGTACGCCTCGACCACCACTCCGACGCCCGCAGGCGCGGCGGCCTCCTGGACCGCGTCCGCGATCTCGTCGGTCAGCCGCTCCTGGACCTGGAGGCGGCGCGCGAACACCTCGACGAGGCGGGGCACCTTGCTGAGACCGAGAAGCCGGCCATCCGGGATGTAGGCCACGTGCACCTTGCCGAAGAAGGGCAGCATGTGGTGCTCGCACAGCGAGTAGAGCTCGATGTCCTTGACGAGCACCATGTTGTCGTGCGCTTCCTCGAAGACCCCTTTCCCCAGGGCTTCCTCGACCGTGGACCGGTATCCCCGGGTGAGCCACATCATCGCCTTCTCGACCCGTTCCGGAGTCCCCTGCAGGCTCTTTCGCTCCGGGTCCTCGCCGAGGCGGCGAAGTTGCTCCCGCACGAGGTCGGCATACGAGACCTGACTGAGATCCGGCCCATCGGCCCGACCGGTTCCGTCCTTCATGACAGTCTCTCCACGCTATTCACTCCCCGCGATACTCCACGGAGTTCCGGTCCGTTTCCCACAAGCGGACGGCGACCAGCCTGACTCCCCCGAGACCGGCCTCGAGCCGGCGCCAGATCGCCACGGCGAGGTTCTCGGTCGTGGGGACGATGCCGGCGAGCCACTTTACATCGACGTTCAGATTGGCGTGATCCACGTCCGTCAGCACATCGCGTTCGAGCAGGCCCTTGAGGCGCTTGAGGTCCATCACGTAGCCGGTCACCGGATCGACTTCACCTTCGACGGTAACCTCGAGATCGTAGTTGTGCCCGTGCCCCGTCGGGTTGTTGCACAGACCGTACGTCTCCCTGTTCTGATCGTCCGACAGATCGTCGTTGTGGAGTCTGTGTCCGGCGGAGAAGTGGACCCGCCGGGTCACGCGGGCGATCGGCATCACGTCTTCCTGGTCGAGGACAAAAAAGGGGCGACCCGAGGATCGCCCCAAGGTTGACATGAGGGGGTTTTTGTGAGACCCGTCAATTACGGTTCGCCCTTCCTCCCGGTTCTTCGCCTTCCCTCGAGGGGCCTGACGTCCGCCGGAAGATCAATGGCTCTCACACCCACGTGTTGGCTCAAAAAACACTCCTCACATCCACCCTCGTGAACCTAACCGGGCCCCGTATGCGGGTCAATCGGAGCTCGGAGCGCCCCGCGGCGAGTCTCGCCGCTACAGCGTCATCCACGTGCCCGTGAGCGCGAATCCGACGATCGCCGCCGCTCCGGCCAGCAGTGCGTAAGGGATCTGGGTCCTGACGTGCTCGATGTGGTCGGACGCGGAAGCGAGGGACGAGATGATCGTGGTGTCGCTGATCGGACTGGCGTGATCGCCGAACACGCCTCCCGACAGCACCGCGGCGATGAAAGGGGTCGCGGACAGGCCCAGCGTCGCGGCCAGCGGGACGGCCATCGGCAGCATGATGCCGAAGGTCCCCCAGCTGCTGCCCGTGGCGAACGCGATCCCGCCCGCCACGAGGAACAGAAGCGGCAGGAGAACGGGCAGCGGAACCCGTCCGCCCACGATGCCCGCGACGTACTCGCCCGTCCCCATCTCGACGGTCACCGCCGCGAGCGTGATCGCGAACAGGAGGACGAGCGCCATGCCCGTCAGGGCGCCCGCTCCCTTCAGGCTGGCCCGGCTCAGCGCCTCCAGGTCCAGGAGGCGCTGCCCGAGCGACAACAGCCACGCGACGCCGATCGCCGTCAGGACCGCCCACAGGACGGAGGTGGAGCCGGACCCCGCCATCAGGTCGCCGTTCCCGGTCACGTACATGGAGACCGGCATCATGGCCACCATGACCACGATCGGGACGATCATGTTCGCCGGGCGCAGTGGCATGCCCTCGCGCGGGGGCGGAGCCATGTCCTCCGGGTCGGCCAGGGCGACCGAGTGCTCCCAGTGCAGCATCCCTTCCGCG
Organism: Candidatus Benthicola azotiphorus; assembly: GCA_947581745.1. GTDB lineage: Bacteria > Gemmatimonadota > Gemmatimonadetes > Palauibacterales > Palauibacteraceae > Benthicola > Benthicola azotiphorus. The sequence goes on along the minus strand of CANPVW010000020.1, from coordinate 1,577 downwards.
GTGCGGCGCTGCGCCGCCTTCATCGGACCGATGTCGACCTGCCGGAAGGCGCTGAATCCCGCGATCGCGAGCGCCGCCAGGGCATAGAAGTTCAGTGGAATGGAGGCCACGAGAACGGAGACCGGCTCCCTGACGCCCAGCGTCGCGAGGACACCCAGGATGTACGCTCCCCAGGCGTTGAACGGAATGAGGATGCAGACCGGCGCGGAGGTCGAATCCACGAGGTACGCCAGCTTCTCCCGCGACACGCGATACCTGTCGAACAGAGGGCGGCAGATGGAGCCCGCCACCAGAACGGTGATGTTCGACTCGATGAAGATGACGACCCCGATGACCCAGGCCAGCACCTGGGCCTTTCGGCCGTCGTCCACCCACTGCCGCTCCTCCACCCAGCGGACGAAGCCCCTGACCCCGCCGTTCGCCTCCACCAGGGCGATCAGCGCTCCGATCGCGAAGGTGAACATGAGCACGCGGGCGTTGCCCGGATCGGTGACGGTGTTGACCGTGGCCTCCACCGCTCCCCCCAGGCCGGCGATCGGGTTCCACCCGAGGATGATGGTCCACCCGATCCAGATCCCCGCTGCCAGGGACAGGTACACCTGCCGGGTATAGATCGCGAGCCCGATCGCGAGCAACGGCGGCAGCAGAGACAGTGCCCCGAATTCTATGGCGTCCTCCCGTGGCCTGAGGGTCCGATCGGATGGAAGAAACCTGTTGACGCCGGGTTCGTCAATCGAACCCCCGCGACGAGTGCCTCAGGGACGAGACACCCAGGGGCTCCTCGAGTCGTAGAAGCGAAGGGGAAGATCGGCGCCCCGCGAGATCCCGATCCGGGTGGTCGTCACGAGCGCTCGCGCCGGGACGGGACGCCCGCGCTCGACCCACAGCGGAGGCTCATCGAGGCGGTGGCCCTGCAGATCCGGACCGATTCCGAGAGCCTGCGCGAGGCGCGCCGGTCCGTTCGTCAGCTCGTCCCGTCCCCGGCGGAGCCGCATGTGGTCCTCGCCGGCCAGCGGGTGCAGCGCACGTACGAGGACCCCGTGCGGGCTCCCCTCCACGTCCGTGACGGCGTTGAAGCACCAGTGCACGCCGTAGTTCAGGTGGAGGTAACAGGTTCCCGGAGGTCCGAAGAGACCCTTGTTGCGACGCGTGAGTCCGATGCGGGCCGCCGCGTGAGACGCCGGGTCCTCGGGGCCCTCGTACGCCTCCGTCTCCACGATACGCCCGACCGTCCGCACTCCCCCGAGCTCCGAGACCAGGAGGGTCCCGAGCAGCTCGCGGGCGACTACGTGGGCCGGTCGCGCGAAAAAGGGCGCTCGAAGCGCCCCTTCCGCACGTCTTCCGCCGGCGGCCATCGCCTCGCGTGTCCGACTCTCTAGTCGTCCGTCGCCTCGAGCTCGGCCCGACGGCCCTCGATGACGGCCTGTGCCCGTCCCTTCGGCAGCACGTTCTCGATGCGCTCCGGATCGTTGTCGATCACCTCGAGCACCTGATCACCGAACTCCTCGACCAGGCGCTCGGCCGTGCGTCGGCCCACGCCCTGGTAACCGCGAGCCATCTTCTCCACGAGCTCGACC
>CANPVW010000019.1 GCA_947581745.1 Candidatus Benthicola azotiphorus | reverse complement strand
CGTTGGCCCAGGCCACGCGACCCTCCGCCTGTATCGTTCCGTCCGTGGACGCCGAGATTCCGTCAGCCGTATTGCCCTGGTGCCGCAGGCCGTAGGCGAGCGACAGATTCGTCCCCGGGTTGTCGATCGGCGACTGCGTCAGGTAGTGGATCACGCCGTTCGCGGCGTTCGGTCCGTACAGCGCGGAGCCCGGACCGAGCACCACCTCGACCCGCTCCAGGTCCGAGTTGGTCTGCGGGTTGAAGTGGGAGATGTTCACCCGCAGCGAGGGCACGCGGGAGATCCGGTAGTCGGTCAGGTTGAGGGTCGCCCCGGAGAAGATGTTGTTGAAACCCCGGACGACCACGTAATTCTGCTGCAGGCCCGTGTTGACGAAGTCCACGCCGGCCTGCTCCTTCACGTAGTCGGAGGGCGTCACCGCGGGTCGCGCCGCGATCTCCTCCCGCGAAACGACCTCGACCGCCGCGGGCGCCTCGAGCGCCTTCTCCACCCGCTTCGAAGCCGTCACCGTTATCGGGTTGAGGTTGAAGCTGCGCTGCGTCATCGTCACGTTCAGGCTCGTGGTCCGCCCGGCCGTGATCGTGATCGTCGGGTCGCCTTCGGTCGGCGCCCAGCCTGGAAGAGAGAAGCTCACGGTATAGGTGCCGGCCGGGATGGCCTGCAGCCGGAAGGTCCCGCTGGCGCTCGTGAATCCGCCGACGGCCACGCTGCCGTCCTGCCGCAGGACTTCGACCTCCACGGTCGAGAGCCCGACTCCGGTCGCGCCATCCGTGATCGTCCCGGCGAGAGCTCCTTCCTGCGCTCGCGCGGGAACGGCCGTTGCGAAGAGGAGAAGGAGAGAGGGAAGGACCGTCCACCAGAACCTGACAGGGTGTCTGCTCATGACGTCGCCTCGTGTCAAGTGAACGTCGAAGGGCCTTGCCTCGCCGGGCCCCGCAGCATGGCGCGGAAAATCAGTACCGCGTGCGGAAACCGCAAGTCGTGCGGTTCCCATCTCGCGCCGCGGTTGGTCGAAATCGCCGCGTGGCGCGGTCCCCACACGCGGAAAGGCCCGGAGAGCCGAGCGCTCCGGGCCTTCAGTCCAGTTGTGACGACCGCTTCGACGGCGGCGATCAGCGGCTGCCGCGCTCCACGGCGTGGACAGCGTCGATCATCTTCTGCGCACTCTCCTCCATGTCGATCACGATGCGATCCACGCGATCCACGAAGTAGTTGTGCGCGATGCTGATCGGAATGGCGATCGTGAGGCCCGCCGCCGTCGTGATCAACGCGACCTTGATGCCGCCGGCCACCAGGGTGGCCTCGACTTCACCGGCGATCTCGATCGCCTGGAAGGCCTGGATCATTCCGACGACGGTACCGAGGAAGCCGAGCAGCGGGGCGACGTTCGACAGCGTGGCGAGCCAGACGAGTCCCCGCTCGAGCTTGGAGACTTCGATGGCGCCCGCGTTCTCGACCGCCTGCGTGACGCGCTCCGTGCCTTCCTTGTAGCGCTTCAGTCCGGCGGCGAGGATCTCGCCTGCCGGGGCCTTGGAGTCTTCGCACAGGGCGAGGGCCTGGTCCAGCCGCTGCTGGGCGATCATCCCGTCGACTTCGCTGAGGAGCCTCCGGTTGCCGAGCGACTTCATCAGCAGGTCCATGAACTTCCAGATGATGATCAGGACCCCGACCACGAGGCAGAAGCCGAGGGGCCACATCATGAATCCGCCGGCCGCCCAGATCTCGTTGAGCTTCAGCTCCTGACCCGCGCCCAGTGCCTGCGCATCCTGCAGTAGCGTGAGCGCCGCAACAGTCAAGCTTGCCAAGGTGTCCTCCGCCGTAGTCGTTGGTCTGATGTCCGCCCCGGCCTACGGGCCTCCCGGTCGGGGGTTGGGAAGCTACCCGCCCTTTCGACAGGATGTCAAGAGAAGACCTCCCTCCCTCGGCACGGGCTCAACGGCCCCGGGTGCCCGCATCGCGTACCCACCACCGGGTAACGTTTACCCAGTCGCCCCGCGAGTCCATCCGCGTACCGTACACCCGGCCGTTCACGAGATCCACCCTGTCCAGGTAGTACAGGAATGTGTAAGGCTGGTCAGCCACGATCAGATCGTGATAGCGCCCGATAAGGGAGCGCAGCCGCGTGCGATCCGCCACGAGCGGAATCGAGTCCAGGACCGGGTCCAGCAGAGGGTTGCAGTAGCTGGTGAACTGGAACGGCTGACCCACCTGATCGCACGCCCACAGATCGGCGTCGTTCAGCGGCACGTCCCGCGCCCACCCGATGATCACGGCATCGAACCGGCGGTCGGCCCCGATGACCAGTGGAATCAGAGCGCTCTGTTCACGCACCACTGGCTCCACCTCCACCCCGATCCGGCGCAGCGAGGCCTGCACGAGGGTCTGCACGGCCGCCCAGTCCTTGCGAGGCGTGGCCAGCAGCTCGAACCGGAACGGCTGTCCGTTCCGGTCCCTGACCCCGTCTCCGTCCGTGTCGGTCCAACCGGCCCGATCGAGAAGGGCCCCTGCGGAGTCCGGATCGAACGGAAGCGGCACCCACGTCGAATCGAAGGCCCAGTGCCATGGGCCGACCGGACCCGTCGCCACCGTACCGTTTCCCCCCAGCACCGCCTGCACGATGGTCCCCCGGTCGATCGCCATGGTCAGCGCGCGGCGCACCAGGGGATCCGCGAATTCGGGTCGCTTGGAGTTCCAGGCGATGAAGGCGTACTCCGGCGCCGGGTACGACACCGGCACGGTGGATGAATCGTCGCTCACCTGCTGGATCATCGACGGCGACGCGTCGATCACGATGTCCACCTCGCCGGTCTGCAACGCCGCGGCGAGTGCGAACTCATCCGGAATCTGCCGGTACACGAGGCGGTCCACGTAGGGCCGGCCTCCGAGCTCCTCGGGAAAGTCCTCGTTCGCCGTGAACACCCACCGGTCACCGGGGATTCGCTCCGCAAACCGGAACGGGCCGTCGCCGACCGGCGAGAGGAGCCCGAACGGGCTCGATTCCAGGTCCTCCGGCGGGACGTCCCCGAGGAGGTGCTCCGGCATGATCGCGGTTCGCGACCAGCCGTACAGCGGATTGGCGTGCGGGCGGATGAAGAAGCGCACCGTCACCGGATCGATCACCTCGACGGCATCCCAGTTGTCGAAGTACGACGGATTCGGGAAGGGAACCGCCGGGTCCTTCAGGCGCTCGAACGTGAACGCGACATCGCGCGCCGTCACCGGGGCGCCGTCGTGCCATTGCAGGTCGTGGCGCAGGTGGAAGATCACCTGGCTGGTGTCGGCGTCGAACTCCCACGAGCTCGCGAAGTACGGCTGCGGCTCGTAGCTGGCATCGTTCGATACCAGCGTCACGAAGAGCACGTAGATCTGGTGCTGTCCGCTCTCGAAGTCGGTGCTCGCCAGGGAGTTCATCGAGAGCGGGTCGCCCCGGCCTGCCACGACGATCGTTCCACCGTAGCGCTGCGATTCCGGCACGTCGGGCTCGGTCCGTTCCGCGGACGTCCACCCGGGGGGGCGCTCCGACGACCGGGGCTCGCCGCAGGCCGCGAGGCAGGCTCCGACCAGGGCACAGGCCGCCAGCCGGAAACCCGCACCTTTCACCCGCCCGCGCGTCATCCGCCCTCCTCCC
>CANPVW010000018.1 GCA_947581745.1 Candidatus Benthicola azotiphorus | reverse complement strand
TCGCGAAGCGGTGGAGAGGCTCGCGGGCGTGAACCTCCTCGGTGTAATGCGTGAGGGTCGCCGCCTGATCGATGAGACCGACGATCTGTATCGCGAGGTGATGCGCGACGAGCTTCGAAGGCGCATCGGGATCGGGCCCGAGGAAGCCGAGAGCCACGACGCCGGCTGGTTGAAGCGAATGCCCTGGCTCGACGGTGCCTGGAAGGACAGCGATGTCCTGGGAATCCTGCGGAGCGACCTGCGGGACATGGGCCTTCCGCTGGAATACGGCGGCCACGTCATCGTGGAGCAGGAGCCTTTCCCGGGGCCGGGCATGACGACGTGCAGCACTCCGGTGACGGTACCGGGCAGGATCCTGTTGCTGGTCACGCCGACGATCACACAGCCCGGCTGTGTTTCGCTGCTGACAGCCGTCGGCCACGCGTTGCACTTCGCGTATACGGACTCCCGGCTCTCGTTCGAGGACCGAGCTCTGGGCGACCTCGCGGTGGCCAGGGCCCACGGCCTCCTGTTCGCGGGGCTGTCCAGGGAAGACGGTTGGGTCAGGAGGGCCAGTGGACTGCAGGGCCAACCGCTTGCGGAGTATCGGAGAGCCGCCGGCGCCGTGGACCTGTTCGCGCTTCGCGAGGCCGCGGCCAGGCTGGAGTTCGAAATCGAGATGTCGGACAGCGCGAGTCCCGGTGACATGGGCGCTCGCTGGGCCGAGCTTCTCGGCGGCGCGACGGGCTTTCGCTTCGATCCGCGTTCGTTTCTCGAGCGGCTGGGCCAGCGATTCGGAGTCGCGCGCTACCTGCGTGGCCGCATGCTCGAGGCCCAGTTGCGACGGGAGCTGCGCGAGCGGTTCGATGACGACTGGTACCGAAATCCCCGCAGCGGACCATTCCTCGGGGACCGGTTCTCGAACGGCCTGCGGTTCTCGGCGCCCGAGGTCGCGTCATCCTACGACAACGCCCGACTCGGCGTGGAAGCGCTGATCGCGTCAGTCCGGGAACCGTTCGAATGACCCGCTGCGGTCTGGCCTGCGGCCTTCTGCTGCTTCTCGTCTCCCAGGCACTCGCACAGGAAGGCCAGGGCGCCGTGATGAGGGAGTGGGCGACTCCGGGCGAACAGCGCGGCTGGTTCGCGCCCACGACGCCGGCGGAGGCGAACGATTACCTGGCACGTCTGGCCGGCTCGAAGGAGACGGTGACGCTGGACACGCTGGCCTGGGTGGACGGCGGCGCGATGGACCCGGACTCCTCGCTGCCGGTGCTTCTCGTACGGCTCCGGAGACCAGCATCCGAGGATCGGGAACGCCTCAGGGTGCTCGTGCTTTCCGGGGAATCCGGGACCGATCTCTCCGGACCGGAGGTCAGCCTGCAGGTCGTCCGGGAAATGGCGCTGGGCGGGATCGGAAGTCTGCTGGATGACCTGGAGATCTCGATCGTCCCCGCCGCGAATCCCTGGGGCCTGCTCTGGTGGGTGCCGGAGTCTCCATCGGGCGTCGATCTCACCCGTGATCACCTGCGCCTCCGGTCTCCTTCAACGAGGGCCGTTCACGATTTCGTGCGCCGCTGGCAGCCGCACCTCGTCGTGGAGCTGCGGGAGCTCGGTCCGACCGTGTACCGGGTCCAGGCGGCCGTTCCGAGGCATCCGAACGTGGATCCGGATCTCACCACTTACGGACGCTTCTACCTGCTGCCGTACGTGGCGAACGAGCTGGCCAAGAACTCGGTACTGTTCCGCGAATACGTGGCGGTCGAGCCCGACCTCGGCGGAATCGGAACGCCCTTGCTCGGAGCGGACGCCCTGCCGGAGGGAGCGTTCCTTACACCCGGAGAACTCGGAGCGAAACACACCCTCAACGCCTTCTCCCTCGCCGGCAGCCTGTCGATCATGCTGGGAGTCGCTTCGGTGGGAGGCGCCGAGGGCCTCCCGGAGCGGGTGCAGATGCTGTACGAATCGTTGGGCTACCTTCTCGAAGTGGCCGCCGCGCAGGCGGCCGGACTTCGCGACCGACGGCCGTCGGAGCCGTCGGCCCTGTCGGTGCGCCAGGCCTGGGCCAGGGACGGGGATCGTCCGGATCTGGTGTGGCTCGTCTGGACCGACCAGGGACGGATAGCGCAGCAGACCACCGATCGATGGCACCCCATCGTCCGCCGCCGCCTCGCGCTCCCCGTCCCGCCGGCGTGGGTGATCGAGCCGGAAGGACGGGAGTGGGCGGAGCTGGTTTCGGCTCACGGATTCGCGGTCGAGCGCCTGCGCCGCGACGCTCGAATCGAAGTCGGTTCGTATCCGGTGGGACGGGCCTCCCATCTTCCGCCGGGCCTGGCCGACGAACTTCCCCTCGACTCGGCGGCCGACGGTTCGGACCTTCTCGTGCGCGGCGAGCGAACATTCCCCTCAGGCTCCTGGATCGTGCGATCCGACCAGCCGGCGCTTCGGCTTCTGTTCACCCTGATCGAGCCCTGGTCCCAGGACGCGCCGCTCGGTCGGGAAGGGTCTGTCGCCGACGGCTCTTCGCACGCAGGACTCTATCCGGTGCATCGCATCGAGGACGGGACACCGACCGGGTCTCTGCGAACCGAGCCGGCGGATCTCGGATCCACTCGACCCGACCCGCACTGATCCCGTCGTGACGACCACCGTCGGCTCGATCCTCGCGGTGCTGCTAGCCGGAGCGGCCTATGCGGCGGCGGTGCTGCGGCGGAATCGACGGCTGGTGCGACCGCCCATTCTGGGAGTCGACGGCGCGCCACTGCGGGGCAGGACGTTCACGTTTTCCGACGGTGAGACGGTGGACTACGTGGATGTCGGGCCCACGGATGATCCCGCCTCCGGGGACGGCCACGCGTCCGCCGTTTCCGCGTTGTTCCTGGTGCCCGGGGCGGACGGGATGAAGGAGACCTTCCGATACCAGGTGCCCGCCCTGGCGCGGCGACACCGTGTCATCTGCGCTTCGCTCCGGGAGCGGTTCGCTCCCGACGACACGCTCGACCGGATGGTGGACGACGTCGCGGAGCTGGCCTCGGCGGCGGGCCTCGAGCGCTTCGTGTTGCTCGGGCAGAGTCTCGGCGGATCGATCGCCATGAGGTTCGCGGTCCGGGACCCGGAGCGCGCGACCGGCCTCGTCCTGGCCAACACGCTGGCCCGGATCGGATACGAGCACGTGGGCCTGAACAGGGCCCTGCTGACGCCCCTCGCGATGTTCACCACCCGGTACCTGCCGACAGCCCTCGGAAGGGCGATGGCCCGGCTCTGGAGCCGTCTCGACGTGTGGATCTACGACTCCTCGCCGGGTGGCGAGAGGGTGGTCGATTACGCTCTGTGGACGGGTCCCCGCACGGTGCCGTCATCCGTCTCGAGCGCCCGGGTGGCCCGCCTCAAGAAGGTCGACCTCAGACCCCAGCTTCCAGCGATCCGGGCCCCCACGCTGGTCCTCAAGGGTCCGCGGGATCACTATGTGCCACCGGCCTGGTCGCACGAAATCGCCTCTCTCGTGCCCGGGGCGAGGTACGAAGAGGTCCCGGGCACCGGGCATTGCTCGCACGTGTCGATGCCCGGCAGCTTCAATCGAAGGCTGTCCCGGTGGCTGGAAGCCGTGGCGCGTCGTGAGGCGGGAGCCGGCGCTTCCGATGGTCCGAATTCGCCGGGGATACCCGGGTCACCGAGACTCGAATCGGAGGTCTGCGAGTGAGCGAAGAGCAGAGATTCTCCTCTCGCTGGGGGACCATGCTCGTGATGCTCGGAATGGCCGTGGGAACCGGCAACATCTGGCGGTTTCCGCGCGTTGCCGCGACGAACGGCGGAGGTTCCTTCCTGTTCGCGTGGGCGATCTTCCTCGTCCTGTGGTCCGTTCCGCTGATCCTGGTGGAGTTCGCCATGGGACGTGAGACCCGTCGCGGACCCGTCGGCGCCTTCGCCCTGCTTCTGGGACGCGGCAGCGCCTGGATGGGGGCGTGGGTCGCGTTCACGGCCACCGCGATCATGTTCTACTACTCCGTCGTCATGGGGTGGACGATCCGCTACCTGTGGGGGTCGCTGACGCGTGGCATTCCCATGACGTCACCCGAAGCGGCGACGGCGTTCTGGGACGGATACGTCGGCTCGGCGGCGGCCGTGCTGACGCACGGGATCGCGATGGCGCTCGGAGTCGTGGTCGTCGCGTATGGCGTGCGCGGGATCGAGAAGGCAGCCCGCGTTCTGATCCCGACGCTGTTCCTGCTGGTGATCGTCCTCGCCGTCCGCGCCGTCACTCTCCCGGGCGCGGAACGCGGGCTGGCGTTTCTGTTCACGCCCGACTGGAGTGACCTGCTCACCGCCCGGGTCTGGCTCGAGGCGCTCACCCAGAACGCCTGGGACACGGGAGCCGGCTGGGGGCTGATCACCGCGTACGCCGTGTACCTGCGCAACCGCGAAGACACAACGCTGAACGCGTTCGTGCTCGGGTTCGGCAACAACTCCGTGTCTCTGCTCGCCGGAATCATGGTGTTGTGCACCGCGTTCGCCATCATGCCCGAGGCGGCGGACACCATCGTGGGCGCCGGCAACGAGGGCCTGACCTTCATATGGGTTCCACAGCTGTTCGCCCGGATGCCTGCCGGAAACCTGTTCATGGTGCTGTTCTTCCTCGCCCTCGTGTTCGCTGCCTGGAGCAGCCTGATCTCGATGATCGAGCTGGCGTCGAGAGTGCTGATCGACTTCGGCCTGAGCCGGGCCCGGTCCATCCAGATCGTGGCCCTCGGGGGCTTCCTGCTGGGGGTGCCGTCGGCCCTTTCGATGGACTTCTTCCGCAACCAGGATTGGGTGTGGAGCGTCGGCCTCATGCTGTCGGGCCTGTTCTTCGCGACAGGCGTGCTGCGATACGGCGTCGGGCGCTTCCGCGCTCGGCTCGTGAATCGCGACGGCAGCGACCTCCGAATCGGCGGCTGGTGGAGCTTCGTGATGGGGTTCGTCGTGCTCGAGGCGCTGGTCCTGCTGTTCTGGTGGCTGAGACAGGCCCTCGATCGCAGCGATCTCGCAGCATCCCTGTCCCCATTCTCCACCTTCAACGTGGGAACCGTGCTCGTACAGGGCGGGGTAGTGATCGCGGTTCTTCTGGCTTTCAATCGGCGGCTCGCGCGTCCGTTCGAGAAGGCGGATGAGGCGTGAGCCCGCGAGGCGAATCGATACCGGAGGGCGGATGAGGAAGGTGACGGTGCTTCTGGTGACGGCCCTCGTCGCGGGATGTTCGGGACGCCAGGCGGGGCCACAGGGCCCGGCCCCCGCGCCCCGCCCGGAGACGGTAGCCGAGGTGGAAGGGGCGGACCGGCTGCCCACGGTGAGTGTGCCGCAAGCCGGGCTGACGGAGGAAGACCTGGCCGCGCTGAGGATCGAGCGACTCGAGATCCGCGTGGAGCC